>DAIPLH010000164.1:4108-6778 GCA_036769325.1 Bacteroidota bacterium | reverse complement strand
CCGCTCCGGCGTTCCGGGCAAGCTGAATCATTATGTTCCCCATCGGGCCACCACCGAGAATAACGACTCTGTCTCCTGACTTGATTCTCGCGAGGTCGATGCCATGGATTGCGCACGAAACCGGCTCTATGAACGCGCTCATTGCGGCCGTCATCCCATCCGGCAGCGCCCGTGTCTGTCCAGCGGGAACAATGCTGTACTCCGCCATCCCTCCGTCCATGTCGACCCCGAATGCCCGCAGACTGGTACACGGGTGGACGAGCCCCCTCCGGCAATAGAAGCAGATCCCACAGGAAACATTCGGATCGACACCGACATGCTGTCCGACAACCACGTCAGTCACACCCTTTGCTACATCTGTAATCACACCGGCATACTCGTGGCCGAGCACAACCGGCGGGGTTGATCTCGATTTCCCTTCGACAATGTGCACGTCGGTCCCACAGATCCCACACGCGGTGACCTGAACCAGAACCTCACCATCCTTCAGTGAGCGCAGGTCCTTGTTGATAACATTCAACGTGTGCGCCTTTTCGAACTGAGCAGCTTTCATGATCTCAGAATCGGATTTGTAACTGCTGTTGTCCCGGCCCTGCAACACAGCTTAGCTGAACCGGGCGAACGCCGTCAACAGATTCGGATGTCTTCAGATCCGAAACGGGCACACCGTCAAGCACACCCCCTTTGGGAAGGACGGGCGAAACAAGATCCAGTGTGACGAGGTGTCCGGCAAATGACGATATCTTCAAGGTGAGAATTTGACTCCCCTCATCCCACTCTGCATTGTGGAGTATGGCATTGATCCCTTTCACATAGGGACTCTCCGGCCGGTCGCCGAATGTCACACGAATACGCGAGTGACCCTGGCACGACGTAGGGACAACCAGTGACGGCATGTACAGTCCATCGACGGTAACTGATTTCATCATCTCACCATCCCCGCGGGAAACCACATCGATCACAGAACTCATCGTGAACGGGAGTCGGACGGAATCGATACCCGAAGGCAAGCCCCCCCCAATGGAAATATTCCACTCGTTGTCCCTGACCCCGAAGAGGTTGTAGAGGGCGTAAAGATAGAATCCTCCAGCCCAGAGAAACGACGGTTTGTCGATCCCCCCGAACGCAGGCGATTCGGGATCTGAAAAACGATACTCGTACATGGCCGGAACGCCCATTGGACTCTTCATCACACCATCAAGTGTCATGACAGTTTTCACAAAGCGGAATGCCTGGTCAACCTTCCCCACACTCCTCAGCGCGAGTGCATACCACGCATTATTATGGGGCCATACACCCCCGTTAAGATAGTAGTAGGGTTGTCCCGCCTCACCGCCGGCAAACTTATAAAATTCAGTGGAGTTGATTGTGTGGAAGTCCGGCGGCATCGCGGTCCTGACACCAATGCGATCGTCAAGAAGCTCCCTTCCGGCAGTCGCGACCAACTCCTCTGCCTTCCTTCCGTCAAGGACGCCAAAGACAGGTGCGAGAAGCGGACCCATGTAATAGTGGGGATCGGGAACTCCGCCGTTTTTGTCCATCAGGTAGTGTAACTCACTGTCCCACAATTGGTCAGCGAGTGCAGTCTGCATCGCATCAGCAAGATGTTCGCGTTCATTCAACGATGGAGAGGATTTTCCGAGGGTTGCCGTGATGAAGAGATACTCTCTCAGTGCCCGGATTGTCAGAATGCTAAGGTAGGCGCGTTGTCCTTCGATATGACCGATGTCCCACCAATCAGGACGGAATCCGTGCATAAGATTATCTTGTTTTTTCTGACTGAGGATTTCCTCTATGCTCTTGTTCACAAGCGGGTAGAGAATCTGTCCGGTCGAATCGTCCATCGAATGGCGGAGGTAGCTCCCGGTCAGGAGGATGAACCATAAGTGGTTCCAGTTGTCGGGACCACAGTATTCCGTTTTGAAACCGTCATCCTTCCAGTAGTACGCATGCGGGATGACGTTGTCCTTCGCCAGGGACGCGACGTACAGGAGATCCTTCTTCACTCTGGCGATGTCAATGTTCACGGCTCCAAGATTGGTGACCAACAGGTCATGCGTGAAGAAGAAGTTATATTCGGCCGGACAGGGCATCGGTACAATGTGTCCGTTGATATGATGTGCGTTCGCGGCAATCAGCGCCCTTGCCCAAACCGCGGACCTGTCAATGAGCGAATCACCCGTTGTCAGCATAGGTCCGCCATAAGCCTTGGAACGGATGAACCGATCATAGGCGTCAACCTCATCCCGCCGCGATTGAAGAAGTCCTCCTGCAATCCGCTTCCATTCATTCCGCCTGCAACTCCCGATAACCTGGACAAGGACCAGAGAATCCCCCGGATTGAGACTCTTTTCGTAGGTGAATGCCGCGGCGGCCGGGTATCGTCCATCTTCTCCGGGGGGTGGCGGAAAATCTTTCTGTATCCAGTTCGAGGTGCCTGAATCTGTCGCTGCCACATCACCGGCGCTTGTAGTCCAGGTGGAGTACTTCAGTCCGGCGTTAAGAACAAAAAGCGTTGCCGAGTCGGATTCCGGAGTATCAAAATGCGCGGCAATTGCACCTGAAGTGGTATCACGTTCTGTCACAGGAAGATCCTGCCGCGCATACGTCTGGCAGGTTCGGAGCAAGAGGCGGAGGTGTGTGTAGAGTTCAAGGGGAAGAATGCGGTCA
>DAIPLH010000164.1:0-4098 GCA_036769325.1 Bacteroidota bacterium | reverse complement strand
GTTCCGGATTGTCAGGGTCATAACTGCTGCGGGTTCATTGAAGCAGAATTCGTACCGCATGGCGTATATCAGACCATCGCTCTCCCTGTGAAACGTGACCGTGTGTGGACTCAGCGTATACGCCCATGCATCGCGACCGAGCCAGTGTCGTTCACCTGAATCGATGCGGATTCCCAGTGCCATGGGACGCGAGTCAGCCCGCTGCCAGTACCCCGTACTCAGATCCACGCTGTTGGCAACCGGATAATAGAAGCTGATACGGGAAGGCAAAGGGCGACTTTGATGGAACTCCATGCCAACATACCTGCCTCCTACTTCGACCTGGCCATATCCTTTGTCGAAAAAGTATTCGAGTTCAGTGTGTTCAGTCCTCGCTTCGGGCTCGTGGAGGAGAAGGCCCAAACCAAGAACGGAAAGAAGGGAAACCAGGAGTCTCATCTCTGAGCCGTTGCAATCGGAAGTACCTCATCGGGCTGGCTCATGTATGGAAAACGAAGCAGTACCGCTTCCCCCACAGCTAACCGGACATGTCTTTCTGTTCTGAGGTTGTTGTATTCAAGCACAAGATTCGCCTCTCCCTCTCCATCCGATGCAACGAGGAAGAGCGCTTCGCTGTCCACCATCATCCCGATCACGAGGATCGAGTCATTGTCCGAAGACGCCTGGAGAAGGACCCCTGCTCTTACGGGGTACTCGCTTGTCACTCGTTCCGTTGAATACAGGGTTCCGTCGTACAGGAATGCAGTGATGCGGTTCCCTCTGTATAACAAATCGCGTACGGCAACCCATCTCCACCCGGCAGGGATGATGGGTGTAATCTCAAGATCGCCCAACCCGGGTTTGACGCCTAACAAACCTTCAACACCTAACCAGAGATAGGTCGGCGGCAACCACGGACTCATCGCCATCCCGCGGCTGACAAACGTCTCACCGTGCAGGCGTTCAGGAAACTCACCGGGAACCACATTCACGAACTCCCGTGGTTTATCGATCTCACAGAGGCGGTATATGGTTCGCATACCCTCCACCAGCTTGTCCGGCTGTTCCCGCCGGGCGCAATACGCGATCCATGCAGTGAGGTTGAGCCACAGACCACCGACCAGCTGACACCCGAAATCGGGATCGTAATTCTTCTCCTTCGGGCTCACGGTCCTTGTTCCATACTGAGTGGAGAATTCATCGCTCAACAGACGATTCACGATCTTCTCCCGTCTCTCGCCTTCGGCGACGTCGAACATGACAGGAAATATCAGGTCGCCGGTCACATCATGATGGGCGACCCCGTCATTGGAGAGATTTAGCAGGTATAACCCAGTCCTGGCTGATACAAGAGTTGTATTGATCGCCTTTTTCATTTGATCGGCCAGCTCGCTGTAGTGCCGGGCCTCTTCAGGTTCCCCAATGGACCGTGCCACATCAGCAGTTCGGGCGAGTGCGTAGTAGCACTCCGCGTTCACTTCAGTGACCGCGCCGGTGAGGTTGTAGTCGTCGATGATATTCCGCCATCCACAGATTCCCCAGACATTCGTCCCGTCGGCGTGGCATCGGACGAGTCCATCCTGCATCTGCGACGCTATCCAATCCGACGCCCTCTTCATGTTACCAAATGCACTCCGGAGGAACTCCCTCTTCGGTGACGTTATCCCGTGATGGAATAATGCATAAATGTACAGCGGTGTGTCGTCGTTGATGTTGAGCCCATAGTCATGCCGGGTGGGCCGCTCTTCATCGGCATGAAGGTACTCTGTCAGCTTTCCGCCTTCGTGGAAGGCATACTTCTCGCATAACTGGAGCAATCCCTCGGAGAATCCGGGAGTCAGATAATCCGAGCCAAGGATATACCACCCGAGGTCGCGGATGACGACGATATCCTGCGGCGGGTCGTTCGTGAATCCCTCGCCGATACGGTATTGATGCTGAACTCTTACGGTGTTCACCTTCGACCACTGGATTCCCCGGTTGATCATGCTGTCCGGTGTGAAAATAAAGGTGCGGGAAAGAAGTTGGCGGTACTCCCGTCGGGACCTTTCGAGAAGTTCCGTGACATCCTTCAGGCCCTCAGAGAGTGTCGCCACCACTCCTTCCGGCGAAAAGTGGAGCACGAAAGATTTGTCCTCCGATGTCCCGGGATCGAGTCGATACGAGTATTCAATCTGCAGCGTTGTCTCGGTGATCTTGCAGGAACTGACCGTCTCGGATGAGCGAAATACTCTGACCTCTGCGGGATTTCCCACCGTGGTGATGTCAAAATTATTTCCGTTGCGAACGATCGATACCTTCTTATCGGTCTGGTCTGGCGTCGGCTGCTTCGTGAACCGATCGGTAGCAAGCGCCGGGAACGTAAGCTTATGGCGTACCGTGACCTCAACAGGGCTTTTGGATGTGTTTGTCAAGCCGATCACATAAACAGCGGCCCTCATTTCGGCGGCAGTCATTTCCGTGGATCCGTGAATTGCGAAGGGGATGAAAAAGAACTTGCGGGCAGCAACATTGTTGAGAACGAGATCCGTGAGTTGTGATTCCGGGAAAAACGAGGTGGTTTGTGGTTCCAGCACCATCCCGTCGACAGCGATCTCTACTATCCACTCACCAACGTAGTACTGATTATCACCCGCGCTCCAGAGGCCTTTGAGATTCGTCTGTTCGTCCAGCCTGGCAAAGGTGTGCAGATTGCCAAGACTTGAACCTGTGAAGAGGTCCTTGACGGCGTATGTGTATGAGGGATATGTCACGGAATTCGTTGCCAGCTTTCGTCAATGGTGGGAAACGCCACTCTTGGAAACGTTCCCCCGGGTTTATAGAAGATCACGTTAACCGGATCGCTTTCCGTTTTGATTTCACCGGAGAGACGATTGATTGCATCTTCATTGTAAGAGAAGGAATACAGTGTCTTCAGATGGCTCAGGGTTTGCAGCAATATCTTTTCTTCCTCGGCATAGTACATGGTTGTCCACACCTGATCACGCGCCTCTGCAAATGACAACGGCTTGCCTGTGTTATCCTTGTAGTGTGACTTCGTACGTTCATACTCCTGCTTGAGGGATTCTTCGGAGATACTGATCGAATGAAGAATGGATGACCGGCCGGCGAGATAAAGGAGTTTGGCATTCCATTTCCCCGTCTCTGTCCTGACTTCATCCCGATGGTTCAGCTGCCGCGTGTACGCTTCATTGCTCAACAGTTTGTCCTGCACCATTTTCCAGATCGTTCTCTTAATGCTGGAGTTGAATGCTTCGAGTGAACTCGTCTTCAGCTGAAACTGACGGATGTCGAACCACACAATGTACTCCCGCACGGTGATCATACTGTTGCCAAAAAACACCAGCGGACGACTGAGGAACTCTCCGGACGTCCCAATTGGTTGCGGTCCGGCTTCCGTCATAAAGGTTGAGGGGATATCCCACTTCACACGCGAGTCCCGTGAGAGTCCCTTCTCGGCAACATACGCCCGCACGATATTGAATCCCTCCGCCTTGATGACCGGGTTTGCCGCTGTCATCCGGGACTTCGTATAGTCGGCCGCAAGCTGCTCGGCGCGCGACGACATCAGAGTTTTCCTCACGCCATCCTTTAGAGTGCCATGCTCTGTCTCCGTCATGACAGGGTTTTGCCACACCCCGTCAAGCCGCACAATGTAGTGGCCGCCCGGTCCTTCAATTGGACGAGAGACCTGCGCGGTCTTCAGGTTTGCGATGCCTGCCGCGAGCTGTGGAGTATCATGCTCAAGTCTGAAAAGTGTTGTCTCAAGGGAATGGTCGGAAACAGCATCGCCCTTGCTGCGGTTACTCGTGTACAGGGAATCAAAGCATTCTCTTTTGTTCAGTTCTGCATCGAACCTTCGTGCCTCTTCACCGTCCGTCGCATAAAGCCAGCGAAGCCGCAGGTTCACCCTCTGCTTTTGAACGCCCTCCTCGATCTCCTTCTCGGTCAGATGAATATTGGCAAGAATCTCATCTGCGTAGAGTTGGTCCACTGTCAGATCCTCCTCTAATGCTGATACGCGTTGGCGAACGAAGGCGGTGGTGTCAAATCCCCGCCGCTCCGCCTCAAGAGCGAGCAGTCGCTCATAGACCATATAGTCCAGGTGCTTGCGCAGAG
>DAIPLH010000511.1:0-1926 GCA_036769325.1 Bacteroidota bacterium | reverse complement strand
TCCGGGCCTCCATATTTTTCGACAACCGCCGCCTTCATTGTGTTGCCCGCCAGGGTAGCCGCTTTTCGCTTGTCACCATTCATTGAAGTACTTACACAAAATTTCTCCTTGCATCAAGAAAAGTTGACCCGAAAAGAGGCAATGTGTGATTCGTGTCATTTGATGTCCTTCGAAAGACTCATACATTCACCCGTGTACACTCACCATGGTCCGGGGATTTGAACAGGCATGATTTTTGTTTGACTTCCAAAATGCGTATTTTGCTGTTCGCCTTTCGGCGCCAGAACAAGTCTATAACAGGAGGAATAACATGAGGGTTTTCGCACTGATTTTCACACTTTTGCTCATTTCTATACCAGCCTTTTCCCAAGGGCCCATGGAGACCAAACTCAGCGCAAGTGATGGCTGGCCAATTGACCAGTTTGGCAGTTCGGTCGACATTGATGGAGACTATGCGGTTATCGGATCGCGACTCGATGATTCAAACGGCAACAATTCGGGATCGGCCTACATCTATCAGAGAGATTCGATTTCAGGCGACTGGATCGAATATCAGAAGCTGGTCCCGAGCGATGGTCATGCTGAAGGACGATTCGGAAGGTCGGTCGCAATCAACGGGGACTACGTTATCGTAGGAGCCCACATGACCGATGGCAGTGGTGTAGCGTATGCTTTCTATCGTGACGGCGACTTCTGGACCGAGCAGGCAAAGCTTGTGCCAGGTGATCCTGATTCGCTGGACTATTTTGGATATGATGTTGGCCTCTCCGGCGACTACGCAATCATCGGAGCGCTCGGTGACGACGAGGCTGGAGACAGTGTTGGAGCTGCATATATCTTCCAGCGGACGGGCACTGTGTGGACACAGACGCTTAAGCTCATTCCCACCGACGGAGCAATCGATGACCGATATGGACATGGGGTTGCAATCGATGGACTTTATGCCGTCGTCGGTTCGCATGGCGATGATGACAATGGATCGGCGTCCGGCTCTGCATATATTTACGGTTACAATGGCGCTACCTGGACCCAGCGAGCCAAGCTCGTAGCAAGCGATGCAACACCATCCGACAACTTCGGCTATTCCGTTGATATGGCCGGCGATGACGTCATTATCGGTGCTACCGCTGCAGAGGGGGATGAATCAGGTGCAGCATATATTTTCAGACGGGATGTTCTCTGGACGGAAATCGCAAAGCTTCTCCCGAGCGATCCGGCAACCGGAGATGAGTTTGGCGCATCAGTTGGCATCGCAGGGGGGGTTGCCGTTGTCGGCGCCTGGCACAAGGCAGATTCTGTCGGTGCAGCATATGTGTATGAGGACGATGGGGGCGTGTGGACCGAGCGGAATAAATTGGTTTCCTTGTCAGGTGAGATCGGAGATGAGTTTGGCAGAGAAGTTGCGATTTCCTCAACGGATGCAGTCATCGGTGCAATGGCCGCCGACGGTATTGTTAACAATGCAGGCGCCGCGTTTGTCTATCGTGACATCACATTAGATGTCGAAAACACTCCTACGGGTGGAACGCTTCCGGTTTCAATGGCTCTCAACCAGAATTATCCAAACCCATTCAACCCCACCACTGCCATTTCGTATGATCTGGCAAGTGGAACCTATGTAGAACTGACCATTCACAACCTGATCGGTCAGCAGGTCCGTTCTCTGGTACAGGGATATCAGAGTGCAGGCACACATTCAGCGGTGTGGGATGGAAAGAATACAACAGGGCAAGAGGTTGCGGGCGGAATCTACCTGTATAAACTGACAGCAGGTTCGCAGGTCCTCACTCGCAAGATGGTTTTCCTCAAGTAGCAGGAACTGAAATCAGCAGGGATGCACCGGGGTTCACGCTCCGGTGCATTTTTTTTGAAGCTTCAACTCGTCATCAAAAGAACTTCTTTGCAAGCCCAAGAATTCCCTGTTTC
>DAIPLH010000163.1:0-6819 GCA_036769325.1 Bacteroidota bacterium | reverse complement strand
TCGTGCAATCGGGGATCGTCTGTCCTGTGTTCATATTGACAATGGATTGATGAGGAAGGGAGAGAGTGAGGGGGTCGTCCGCACATTCCGCGATCAGTTTCATATCAATCTGGATTTTGTTGACGCCGGGCCGCGGTTCCTTAACGCGTTGAGAGGAGTCACAGATCCTGAGAAGAAGCGAAAGACGATCGGGGGACTCTTCATTGAAATCTTTGAGGAAGAGGCAAGAAAACTGGGCAAGGTGGACTTCCTTGCACAGGGGACATTATATCCTGATGTCATTGAGTCGACATCCTTTCGGGGTCCGTCTGTAACGATCAAGACGCACCACAATGTCGGCGGCCTGCCCGACAAGATGAACCTGAAGCTTGTCGAACCCTTCCGCGAGTTGTTCAAGGATGAGGTCCGTGCTGTCGGAAAGGAGCTTGGCCTGCCTGAAGACCTGATCTGGCGGCATCCGTTCCCGGGTCCGGGCCTCGCAGTCCGTATTCTGGGTGAAATTACGGAGGATCGACTCGGAATCCTGAAAGAAGCAGATGCAATATTTGTCGACGAGATCATGAAGGCTGGTATCTACAAGGACATCTGGCAAGGGTTTGTTGTGCTGCTCCCCGTCCAATCCGTCGGCGTGATGGGCGATAACAGGACATACGAAAATACCGCTGCGGTCAGGGCCGTGACGAGCGTGGACGGCATGACGGCTGATTGGTATCGAATGCCGCCCGACGTCCTTGCACGGATCTCTTCACGCATCACGAACGAGGTGCGGGGAATTAACCGGGTGGTGTATGATGTAAGCTCGAAACCGCCTGCCACGATTGAGTGGGAATGAGGGGAAAGATGTGAGGTTTGGGATGTGGGATGTGGGGAAAGATTTGAGATGTGAGATGTGAGGAGAAAGATGTCTGATGTGATATGTGAGGAAAAGGGATGAAATCCTGCAAGAAAAAGGAATTGTGAAGATGGGCGAGCAAGGATATCATCAGCTGGAAATTTACCAACGGGCACACAGGTTGGCTGTCGAAGTTCATAGAATGAGTCTTGCGTTGCCTAAGTTTGAAATGTTTGAAACTGGAGCACAGATTCGCAGATCGGCAAAGTCTGTTTCAGCTCAGATTGTTGAAGGCTACTGCCTGAGGAAGAACAAGAAAGAATTTGTTCAGTATCTGAACAGAGCCCATGCGTCAGCGCATGAGACCGTTGAGCATCTTCGTCTACTCCACGAGACTGGCTCCCTGGCTCAATCATCAGAATACACCAGGCTCTTGGCCGAGTACGATATTCTTTGCAGAATGATATTCCGTTTCATGGAAGGCGTTATGGACCGCCACGACAAGCCCGGTTTCGTCCGTGAGGAAATGGTGAGATATGCTCTCGGACCTCACACCTCAAATCCAACATCTGACTTCCGACATCTCAAATCTCACATCCAACATCTCACATCTGGCTAAACCTGCATTGCGCAAGTTCTTTTCCTTTGTCAAAATCGAACACACCCTCTTCTCCCTCCCTCTGATTTACAGCGGTGTTCTGCTCGGATCGGGCGGATCGATTCCTTCATGGGATATCCTTCTCCTTGTTCTTGCTGCTGCCACAGGTGCACGCACGGCTGCCTTTGCACTCAACAGGATCATCGACCGGAGGATTGACGGGATGAATCCCCGGACTGCCGGCCGGGAACTGCCCAGTGGCAAGATGAGTCTCACCGAGGCTGCTGGTGTGACAATGGCAGGGTTGATGTTGTACTTTGGTTCAGCGTATTTGATTTCGGAGTTTTGTCTCCTTCTCTCTCCGATTCCTCTCATGGTCTTCGTTCTCTATCCGACCATGAAGCGGTACACGCCCCTTGCCCATTTCGGAGTGGGGCTGGGTCTCGCAATGGGTCCTCTGGGAGGCTGGTTTGCGGTCTCACCATCATTCGACAATCTGCTGATTCCCTCATTGCTCTCGCTCTTCACGCTCTTCTGGGTTGCCGGCTTCGATATCATCTATGCAACACTGGATGAGGAGTTCGACCGGAGGGAGTCACTGTTCTCCTTTCCGTCGCGTTTCGGCAGGCAGCGAGCGCTCGTCTATTCGGGATACCTTCACGCCGTTGCTTTTGCATTTCTTGTGGCCCTGTTTTTTCTGTCACCGTTGTCACTGCTCGCCCTTCCGCTGCTGGCGACAACCGGCTTTCTGCTCTACCTTGAGCAAAGAAAGGCAGAGGATGTCGAATTGGCGTTCTTCAGGATCAATGCCGTAGCCGGATTCTGTGTGTTTGCCATGATCGCTATTGGGGTGTTCGCTTGAAGACCAGGCCGGAAGTCGGAAGTCGACAGTCGACAGTCGGAGGTCGGTCGAAATTCAAGGTTGTAGTAGGAATTACTGGGTCATCGGGCGCTGTCTATGCTCTTGATTTTCTCAGGAAGTGCGAGGCCGACAAGTACCTCATTGTCAGTTCATGGGGGAAGGTGTTGCTTCGTGATGAGCTGAAGATTGGCGAGAAAGATCTGAAGCCCTATGTGAAGCGCTCGTTTTCCGATGATGATCTGACCGCCCCCATGGCATCCGGCTCCAACAGGTTTGATGCAATGGTGGTGCTCCCGGCGTCGACGTCGACCATCGGGAAGATCACCTCAGGAATCGGAGATACACTGATCACCCGTGCAGCACAGGTGTGTCTGAAAGAACGGTACAGGCTGATCATCTGCGTCAGGGAGACGCCGATGTCAACCCTTGCTCTCGAGCAGTGTGCCCGTCTCTCGTCCTATGGGGCAATCATCATGCCGATTTCCCCGCCGATGTATTTCGTGCCGGAAACTGTGGCAGAGTATGTGGGAGCATTCACAGATAAACTTCTCGGTCAGCTTGGGTTGGGAACAGCGAAAGGGTGGAGGGGGGAGGATATGGAGTGATTACGGATTGCAGATTTCGGATTACAGATTGTACGGCTCGAGTTCTTCTCTCACAGAATACGGTCTGGTATGGTCCTCGCCCACGGACTGAATCAGCTTGAACAGCTTTCCGGACAATCCGTCATAGCCCTTTCGAAGTTCCTCATACAAATATTCATCCTTCAATGATTGCGTGTCTTTCAGGAGATCAAGATGTTCGATCGTTTCCTGCGCTGACGCATAGGCTCTTTGCAGATACAACAGGAATTCTTTCTTGTGAACGCGAAGAGCATAACCTTCCACTATTTGGGCACAGACAGACTTTGAAGATCGACGTATCTGTCCACCTTGTTCATACATTTCATGCTGCGGTAGAACCATCGACATCGAATGAATCTGAACCGCGAGCGAGTGTGACAGGTTGTATACGTCAAGCTTCTTGTACCCCTGATCAATCAAGCTGTTACCTTGTTCTACCAACCGTAATCCGCAATCCGTAATCTGCAATCGATTCTCTGCCCTACAAACTGTAATCTGCAATCCGAAATCTGTAATCTATCGTAGGCATCTCGAATCATCCATGCAAGTGGTGCCTACTTCTCCATCCTCGCCCGCTCATTATGGTCCAGGTACTTCTTGCGAAGGCGCAAAGATTTCGGTGTGACCTCGATGTATTCGTCATCGGCAATCCATTCCATTGCCTGTTCGAGCGATTGAATCAGTGGTGGTTCAAGGCGAACGGCCTCATCTGACCCGCTTGCCCTCATGTTCGAAAGCTGCTTCGTCTTGCAGACGTTCACGACGAGATCTTCCTCTCTGGTGTTCTCGCCTACGATCATTCCCTTATACACCCTGATGCCCGGTTCAATAAAGAAAGTCATCCGTTCCTGCAGCTTGAACATAGCATATGGTGTTGCAATGCCGTCTTCGAGCTGAATGATGGCTCCCTTCGATCGAGTGGACAGGTCGCCTTTGTAGGGCTCATATCCCTGAAAGTTATGATGGAGGATCCCGGTGCCGCGGGTTTCTGTCATGAATTCCGACCGGAAGCCGAGGAGGCCGCGCGCCGGGATGACGAACTCAAGTCGCGTGTTCGACTGTGACTGGACCATGTTCTTCATGATCCCTTTTCGTCTCCCGAGGTTCTGAATGACGGTGCCGGAAAATTCGTCGGGAACGTCGATAATCACATGCTCCATTGGCTCGGAACGGACATCGTCGATGTGCTTGTAGATCACCTCCGGTGCCGACACCTGGAATTCGAATCCTTCGCGGCGCATGGTTTCGACAAGGATTCCAAGGTGCAGTTCCCCGCGTCCACTCACCTTGAACACGTCCGGACTATCAGTCAGCTCAACGCGGAGACTCACGTTTGACCGAAGCTCGCGGGCGAGCCGCTCGCCGAGATTGCGGGTAGTCACGTACTTTCCTTCCTGACCGGCGAACGGTGAGTTGTTCACGACGAAATTCATCGACAGCGTAGGTTCTTCGATCGTGACAAATGGAATTGGCGAGGGATCGGCCGCGTCGGCAATGGTTTCACCGATATCGACATCTTCCATTCCCGCGATGGCGATAATATCTCCGGCAGACGCCTCATTCACTTCGATCCGTTTCAGCCCCCGGAATGTGTAAATCTTTGTTACACGCGCATCCTCAATCGTGTGGTTCCGATGGACAATCTTCATGGGTCCGCCAAGCCGGATCGTTCCGCGCTCAATTCTTCCTATACCTAATCTGCCGAGGTAGTCGTTGTAGTCGATGGTCGTAACGAGCATCCTGAATGGAAGAACGGCATCACCTGGTGGAGGAGGAATCTTGTTAATGATTGTTTGAAAGAGTGGTTCGAGTGACTGGCTCTGTTGGTCCAGCTCGAGCATTGCAACACCCTGTTTCGCGATGCAATAGACCGTCGGGAAATCAAGTTGCTGGTTGTTTGCCCCGAGGGACAGGAACAGTTCAAAAATCTCGTCGAGTACCTCGTGGGGTCTCGCATCCTTGCGATCAATCTTGTTGATGACGACAATCGGCTGGAGATGAAGATCGAGTGACTTCTTCAGCACAAATTTGGTTCCGGGAAGGGGGCCCTCTGCTGCGTCGACAAGCAGAAGAACGCCGTCGACCATTTTCAGTGTTCGTTCAACTTCACCTGCAAAATCGGAGTGACCTGGAGTATCAACGATGTTGATCTTTATTGTCTGGTTCTTCGTTTGATCTTCATAAAAAACGGCCGTATTCTTGGCAAGAATCGTGATTCCTCGCTCTCGCTCCAGATCGTTGGAGTCCATTACCCTTTTGACCACTTCCTGGTTTTCCCGGAAGGTCCCGGTTTGTCTGAGCATGTGGTCGACAAGCGTGGTTTTTCCATGATCGACATGGGCGATAATGGCAATGTTGCGGATATCATCTCTCAGTTGCATCGTTGGGTCCTGGTCAGGTTAACAGACAAAAAACGCCCCAAGCTGGATGTGCTGGAGGCGCTAAGTGAACGCTCCAAAAAGAAACGAAAATCCGGGGAGAGTTCCAAGGATCAACATGTGAGATGGGGCACTTTCATTGGCCTCTGCTTATGTGAGAACTACCGCGAATTGACGTGAATTCGTTCTGGAATCCTGATTCGCGTTTATTCGCGGTTCAAATAGCTGTTGAGCTTCCTCATTGCTCCCGGCGTTCCTATATGTGGGAACTACCGCGAATTAACGCGAATTGGTTTGCCAAACCCGATTCGCGACTATTCGCGGTTCCGGACTGCTAGTCAGATGTTGCAATTCTGCATATTCTTTCCGTTTGTTTCTCACACTTGAAAAGAGGTGTGGGAAAACTGGCATTGAGGACACCTGCATGAGCGAAATTCCGGGCGGGAAAAAGCCTGAGCTCCTCCGGTCACTTGGTCTGCGCGAGGGAATTGCCATTCACGTGGGAGTGATTCTTGGCTCAGGCATCTTCATCGTTCCTGCCACGATTGCCGGACATTTACCCGCAATGGGGCCGATCATGCTTGTCTGGATTTTCGCAGGCTTGCTGACGCTCTTTGGTGCACTTTCGCTGGCCGAACTGAGTTCTGTGCTTCCCGAAGCGGGAGGACCATATGTCTACCTCCGGCAGAGCTTCGGAAGGTTGTGGGCATTCCTGTTCAGCTGGAACGACTTCTTCATCAACAAGGCAGGATCAGCTGCGGCGATCGCGATGGCTTTTTCCACGTACCTCGGATACTTCGTTCCTGCAATGGGTCCTGATCATGTGCTTTTCAGGCAGGAGTTCAGTGTCTTCGGATATCCTTCTGCTTTTTTCATCGGGTGGAACCAGATCGGCGCCATGGCAGCGATTGTCATAGTGACCATCATTAATGTTCAGGGGGTCCGGTTCGGAGGATGGGTGATGAATTTTTTCACCTCCGCGAAAGTCTTTGCACTTGTAGGCCTGATCTTCGCAGCCTTTTTCTCTGTCCAGGGAAGTTCCGCAAACTACCTTCCCTGGTGGCCTTCTGAGTGGACCAGTCAAATGACAGCGGCATTTGGCCTTGCAATGATCTCTGCACTCTGGGCCTATGATGGGTGGATTGATGTGACGCTGACGGCAGGCGAGTTCAGGAATCCCGAGCGGAACGTTCCCCGATCCCTGATCTTCGGAACCCTTCTGATCATCGTTCTGTACCTCAGTGCAAATCTTGCGTATGCCTACGTCATTCCCATTGGGGAGATGCCGGGGTCGTCGAGCATCGCAGCCGATGTTGCGCAGGTGGTCCTCGGTCCCATAGGCGCTTCGCTGATCGTTGCCGGCATCATCTGCTCCACGTTCGGCGCAACGAATGGAATGTTGCTCGCGGGCCCACGATCAATTTTTGCGGCGGGAGCAGATGGGACGTTTGCACGGGGCTTCGGCAGAGTACACCCCCGGTCACATAGCCCGTACATTGCAATCGCAACACTGGGCATCTGGGGAA
>DAIPLH010000510.1:0-1935 GCA_036769325.1 Bacteroidota bacterium | reverse complement strand
GCGGGAACGGAGCCCATAGTGGCGACCTGGAGAGAGGGTCCGGTTACCTCCTCGGCCTCAGCCAGTTGGGGACTCAAAACCTGCCCCACGAAAATCAACACCCCAGCAAGTCTATTGAATCTCATGGGGCGCTCCTCCTCCGGCCTCTTGCTAACAATCAGAATCGCCATGAAATCCCAATCCCTCCTTGTATGCCAGTCACATCGAGCCCCTCTTTCAAGGTCCCAAAATCGTACTCTGCAACAGGAGCCACCACGAAACGCCCGTCGAGTGAAATGTCGGCGCCAAGGCCAACACCAAGAATACTTGCATCTGAATACCGATCTGCCGTTTCCTCGGTCAATTCCAACCTTGCTGCAATCCTGCCGGACAGGTTATGCGAGAAACGATGTTGATACTGAGCCCTGATTTCAAACTGGTTTGGTATGAACCGTTCGGTTTCTGTCACAAACGCCTCACCCACAGCTAATTCGCTCCTCCCCCGCGATCGGTAGAGAGCAGAAATCCGGAGATCGGAGGCAACGAAGGACTTCCTCATCTGTGCGTGTGCAACAATCTTGTTGCCCACCCCGAAGACCTCAGCGTCTTCGAGTTTGTCTCTTCCATAGGTTGTGAAGATCACGTCGCCCGACACGTCAATGGTCCTTGACAGACGGAGTTCTATTCCTCCAGTGAGGAGTAGCTCATCGCCCGGATCGTATTTGTCCGTGTATTGGTCCAGCGGGGTGTACGTTCCCAGGTACGCGTAGGAAGCGCCAACACCAACCACGGTCTCCTCGCTGAGCTGGATTCCCCAGATTCCACCGATTGTAACCCCAAATCCCTGTCCAAAATTCGGAACAGCCAGATCAAGAACAGATTTGGAAATCAGGATTGATGTCTGGAACTCCTGCGTGGTCAGTTGTTGTTTGCCACTCGGAATATTCAGGCTGGTGTTGATCACTATATTCTGTTCGAGAAAGTTGTACGACAGCCCGAGCTGTGTATCTCCCAGCCCATCCAAGGAAGGAACATCTCCCGAAACTCCGGCACCCATTGTCCGAAATGATACACTCCACTCTCTCCCCAGTGGCAGATACACGCTGGCAATCACTGCCGTTTGAGAAAAGCTCGAACTATCTCCGACGTTCCACGACTCATGACTTGGCACAATGCTGACAAACCCATCGCGCCGGAAAACAAACTGGTCATCCTGCGCAAAGGCTGCACCGGCAAGAGCCAGGGAAAGAAACACAGCGCATGTAAATCGGATCATGGCGTCCTAGCGGTCAGGCGGTGGCGGAGGTCCAGGGAGATCGATCACAGCAGCTCCGCCTTCAGCTGCCTCCTGGAAAGGCTTCCGGTTGTCACGCCCGGGATAGAAGCCCAATCTGATTGACTGGCCGAGGTTGCCCAACCGATCGTCCAGAATCTCACGATCGTCAGGCAGGATCGGGGGATCTATTTGATAGGCGGATGCCAGAGCGTCATCAATGCTTCCTCCGCCGACTGCGAGAGCCCGCATGGATTTTGCCTTGTCCCCTGCAAGACCAAAGCCGGGGTCAATTTCGGTTGCACGGTTGAAGTATACTTCTGCACTTCTGAAATCCTTCTCCCGTTCCTTTTCGAGGCCGATGCAGTACAGAAGAAACGCCTGCAGGTTTCTCGTTGGAACACTCTCGATCGCCTTCCGCTCGGTTTCTGTCAGCACGATTCCCATATCCTTCAGGATTGCAAAGACCAGGTCCTTCTCAAACAGAAAGAGATTTTCAAGAACATCTTCAGACCGTCTGGATGGAGCAGCTTCCTTGCGGACGGCATCGACTGATGTTACGTCAACGCGGACCACATCGTCAGCCACACCGTAGGCGCCTCCAACCACTCTGCCCGCCGTGAGCAGTCGACCAAGTCTTGGGGCAGTCGCAGGATCCACCATTGCCGACTGCCCGAACCGCA
>DAIPLH010000162.1:0-6893 GCA_036769325.1 Bacteroidota bacterium | reverse complement strand
TCATTAATAATCGGGAGATTGAGGGTCCCTTCCTGGTCTTCAAAGAGGAGTCCCCTGCCAGAGGGCGTCAGGAATTCCGGCTCAAGCGTCAGCCGCGCAGGAGTAGGCTTTTCCCCCAGGGGGCCGTATCCTGTCCGCGCACTGGCGGTGATCTGGGACTCTGCCCGGACAGAAAGGAGGAGGAAAAAAGACAGGAGTAGAGTTTTCATTTTTCGGGCGGTCGGGTTCCGGGTGGACCCGGAAGCGTGTATGAGCTGGCATTCGGTTCCTCATCGCCGCCACCGCCGATCAGAATCACCGCCGCGGCAACGATCCCGCCTCCGAGAGCGTAGTGCCACCATTGTGGGGCAAAGGCCTCGTCCACCAGCGTTCCATCAAACTGGAACCAGTAGTCTGTTCCAAACTGAAAACCCGGTGGAACATCTTTCTTGTAGTTCCACAAGATCAACTTGTCTCCACCACCACGCACCGGACCAATCGCTCCGGTTACAGACACAGGCACTATGGAGAACGTTGTATCCTCCCCTTTGCGCAGGGTGACCGAGATCAGGATGTTTTCATCCTCCGGAGCCACCAGACGGTAGGAAATGAAAATGGTGTCCCCTAACTGCGTGAAACGTGGTCCCGCAATTGAAAATTCATCCGGATCCTCTGTTTGTGAGAACACAGGAAGGCAATTCATCACAATCAGGAGAAGGCCAATGGCCAGATCTCTTCTCATCTCAGGTCTTCCTGCTTTGGTCACATGGTTTTACGCACCAACAATTTACCTCAACAACATCATCTTTCTGAGAAACATCGGCTTACCATCCACAACAAGCCGCGCGAAGTAGACTCCGCTCGCTACCTGGTTTCCTGCATTATTCACGCCTCTCCACACAAATGTGTACCGGCCCGGAGCATGAACACCGGAGGCGAGCACATCAATCTCCTCACCCAGAATAGAATAGACACTCAACCTGATATCACTTCCATGCGGAAGGCCAACACTCAGGGCCGTTTCAGGATTGAACGGGTTCGGAAAGTTCTGTGAGAGAGCAAATTCTTCGGGGATACCACTCTCGAGTGTTTCCTTCACAAAATCATCGCCGCCGACAATCAGCATGAACCTCATTGTTTCGCGGGAAGATTGATAGCTGTACACACTATCGGCCATAACATCAACGAGATTGTTCGCGTCAGCATTGACAAGAAGAACCTGAAGGCCAGTCGGAAAAGCCGCGTCACGCGGAAATCGCAATGTTGCTTCCCCGGGTTGGGGGTTTACAACATCAAAGTACCACACCTGCCCGTCTCCCAGTTCCGGTCTGAAATCGCTGCTGAGGAGTTCATCATTTCCGTCCACCCCTACAAATGTGAGATGTGGGCCAGATCCAAAGGCCGGTGGTTTTCCCCTGTCCAGCCGGTCCTTTCCTTGAAGTGCTTCTGGTGCAATTCCAACGAAATTCAGTCGGTCATTCCCCCCGATGGTTTCAAGGACAACCTGTAATTTCCAGTCCACGGGAGACTCGGGAGGGACATGAAAATTGGAAGCGGGAAAGGGATAAGGAATTTTGAGTTCGGTCCATCCGCCGGGATTCTTAAAATAATATCCCTCGAACGGCCGGAGCGCTGTTGTTGTGTCGAATTGATCGATGCCATTGTATGACCAGAACGTCAGAGTTGCATCCCCGTTCACTGCCCCGATATCGGCGGCTTCAACCGGCCGGTCAAATGGGTTACCGATGATGTTCCATCCGTCCTGCAGATGAATACGATAGATTCCATCCGTTCCAAGAGAAGGCATCTGAACAGTGTCTGAAAAACCAAGCACCCCTCTGGCAATCGCCCAGTATCCTTTGCCTGGCGCGAAGAGAGAATCCGGATGCATGCCGATAAGGTGGTCGGCAGATTCAACTCCCGTGTCTTCATAGGCGCTCCAGTCTACCTCATGCACGCCCGGCAAAACTTCTGAGAAAGAAACGGAAGGAATACCCGGCACGCTGATGAGCCGGTAGTCTGTGGATGCTGATGGGGTCTCCGGAAATGAATGGATAACCTCCCCCATGAACTCCCGCATTGCAACCGTACTGAACCTACTGGCCGGTGAAAAGATTCCCTGTCCTCCGGGTCCATTTCCCCTCACCCGCCAATGATAGGTGGTGTTGTTGGCCAGCTCCTCAAGCGGAAGAGTCGTCACGAGGACTCCTGGTTCATCAACGACGAGAGTATCGAACACTCCGCTGAGACAGACCTCCACATCATAGGATGTTGCTCCGATGGCTGAGGTCCATGAGAGATCCGAAGGGATCGGGATATCGACCGCGTTATCTCCGGGGAAGACAGCATCGGGGATTTCAGGAGGGATCGGTCGCGATTCAACGCTCCACCCATTTGTGCCCCCGTAGATGGTTGACTCCACAAGAAGGAAACTCAGTATCTCCTTTTTTTGCAGATTTTCATTCCACGGAGTCCATGAATCTCCGTTGTCCGTCGAGGTAAAAGCCCCCTGTCCGTACGTGCCGATGAAAATCCGATCATCAGTTGTCATGATACACTGGATGAGCGTGTCTCCCATGCCGACATTCACCGGTTGCCAGGTGTCGCCGTTGTCCGCTGACCTGAAGATCCCTTTGCTGAAAGTGCCCGCGAAAATATACTGACCAAAGACAGCAAGAGCCGTAACGGTTGTATCTGTTGTGTGGAGCGGATCGACAACATTCCACGTTTCTCCGTTGTCAGTTGAGCGAAACATGCCATCCCCCACAGAGCCGGCAAAGATAAGGGAACCGCTGACCGCGAGGGCCTTGACCACAGCGGTGTCAATCCGTCCGCAGTCCCACGTGTCCCCGTTGTCGCCGGACACACAGACGCCTAAGTCGGTTCCGGCGTAAACAGTGTTTCCGCTGACCAGCAACGCACTGACAACTGTGTCCTGGGGATTTGATGTTACGGTTTCCCAACTGGAGCCGTTGTCATCTGACCGAAAGACCCCCCCTCCGAGTGTCCCGGCAAGGATGAACTCCTCGCTGTTCACAAGGCAGCTGACCTTCAGGTTCGTCAGCCCATCGTTCACCGGTTGCCAGGTCTGGCCATCATTGATTGTCCGGAAAATGCCGTTTCCTCTTGTACCCGCGAACACAAACGGAAATTTGCTGACCAGTCCGCGTACCCTGCTGCTCGCCAGCCCGTCATTTGACTCCTCCCAGAATGCGCCATTGTTGACAGTCCGGAAGACGCCTTCGTCAGTTCCTGAAAGAAGCGAGGAGCCTGACACAACCAGTGCGTTGACCCTGACCGTGCCCATGCCATTATCGACGGGAGACCAGAAGCCGCCATCATTGATCGACTGGTAAACCCCGGCATCGGTACCGGCAAAAAGGTTGTCACCATTCACTTCAAGAGCCAGCACTCCGGACTGGTCAATTCCTTCACCCGCTTCCACCCAGGTTTCACCAAAATTGCCCGATCGGTAGATCGTGCCCCTCGTCCCGGCCATGATCACGGTGTCATCGACGGCCACGAACGATCTCACAACGGTCCCCGTTTGCATCCCGTTGCTTCTCGCAACCCATGTAAGGCCACTGTCTGTGGAAAGAAAACATCCGGTTGCGGTGCCAAGGAAGACGAGTGAATCTGTGGTCAGCATGGATCGAAGTGGTTCGATCAAAACAGATGATTCGATCGGATCCCAGATTTGTCCGCCATCGGATGACCGGCAAATCCCGTAACCGGTGAAACCTGCAAGGACATAGCCACCGATACCTCCAACAACGTGGACGCTGGAGTCCGGAAGGTTTCCATTAGCAACCATCCATGAGGCCCCGTTATCATCAGAGCGAAGGACGCCAATATTCGTTCCGGCAAAGATCTGACCACCGGCTGCAGTGAGAATATTTACCTGCTTGAGAGAAACACCCGGATCTGAGCGAACCCAGGTCCGGCCGGTGTTTGTGGAAAAGAATATCCCACCCCCCTCCGTCCCAACAAATACGCTATCCCCCTTTGCCAGGAACGTTAACGCCCGGCCCCCGTACGGGCCCGCAGTCTGAGACCATTGCGAGAGCGCGAGGGACGAAAAGAGAAGAGATCCGACGAAGAAACAAGCAGCATTTCTGATGAGAAAACTCATACAACAATCCCGACGAAGTCTGAATTGTTCAGACCGGTGATAATTCCAGAGAATCGAAAGCCTGAGTGCCGAGCATCGTGGTTGGAAGCCGACCGGGGAATAGCTATCCGCAAACAGCTACTTCTTCGGCTCAACCTGTTACGGATGGAAAACAACAGATTTCTTTGTGAATCTATGCCGATTCATTGATAAAGTCAAACGACTTGACAATGACCTTCAGTTTCGTAGCTTCTTTTCACTCCAACCCTATCAACTTCACTCATTTACAGCAATGTCCGACAGAAGCCTTATAGATGGTTTTCTGAAGGGGGACAACCAATCCTACAAGACTATTAAGGAATGGATTGTCGTCGTCATTCGTTCCAGCTCAAAAGCTCCCGGCATTTCAGCGGACGATATCGAGTCAGACACGATCTACAAGCTGTTGACCAACCTCCGCGGTGGACAATTTCGCTTCGAATCCTCATTGAAGACGTACGTTCAGAAAATCACCCGCTTCACATTAATCGATGCATTGAGAAGGAACCGGGGGATTCCCGACGGGCAGGAAGTCGTCGAAACCGCCGTTGATCCCGACAACTTCTCAGACGCTCTTGAGACCAAGGAGAAAATGGTCATCTATCAAAGGATACATAGTCTTATGGCCCCGGATTGCAGGGATCTGTGGCGCATGGTCTTCCAGGATGAGCTTCCATATGCCCAGGTAGCCAAATTGCTTAATATCGGCGTTGGCGCTGTGAAAACGAGGTTTCACCGATGCAAGGAAAAAGCTATAGAAATCAGGAAGAAAATTACCTGAAACCTTGGTGAAAGGAATGCGACTATATCGTGACAAGAGCCAAGGGATTCACAAGCAGAACGACATGAGCTTATGATGGAAAAGACAAACAATCCGTCGTAAGATATTCCGGCCTTCCTTTCGGGAACACTCGATGAAGAGGGAACCGCGAGACTCCGCAAGGCGCTCGCGGAATCTGCAGAACTCAGGGACGAACTGGAGTTCTGGAAAAAAATGCGAGCGGTGGTCAGAATCGATGCAGCAAGAGAAGCTGCAGGACATCTCTCCCCTTCGGTAATCCTCGAGTATATTGAAGGAACCCTCCGTCAGACCGCGGAGACAGAGACTCATCTTCGCTCGTGCGATGAGTGCCAGGAGATTGTTGAATCGCTCCGGTTGACGTATTCTCACCGCGAAGAGAAACATTCCCTTCGGACCCCTTCCGCTCTTGAGGCGCTTCTCGTATACTTCACCATGCCGAGAGTCAGTTATGCGTTGGGAATTCTCGCCGTTGCAATTGTCATAGCTTCAGGTATTGCATATTTCCTTGGCGGCAGAACCCCGGAATGGAGACAACTTCAGGCACAGGGTGATTTGAAGGTGGAGCAAGGATCCCGGGATGCAGCAAAGATTCTGTACGAGCGCGCGCTGGAATCCGCCTCACCCGTTGAACCCGCAGAAGCCGGTGAGATCTCCGCGATACTGGACAGTCTCGCAAGCATCCATCGCCTGAATGGTGAGCATGCGGAAGCGCGAACACTGCTCGAGCAATCTCTCGCCGCAAAGGAGAGCGGGGGTCTTGGCGGAACATGGTCATACGCATGGGTCCTTGAACAGCTCGGCTCCCTTGACCGTCTTGCCGGCAATGACCTGTCGGCTGAATCACAGTTCCGGGAAGCAGACGCGATCCGGGAAGAGCTTGCGAAGGCCAACCCCGGGGACCAGTCGCTCCAGCGTTATCGGCGCAACGTGGCGCTTATCAGACTTGTACCCCAAATTGGCTTCCGCGGGCCCGAGACCCCGCACTTTCCAACCGTCGACTTCGACTCCGAAACAACACACGCCGAGTTTCTGATCGTCCTTCGAAAAAATCGGGCCCTCACAGGTTCCTATGTGCCGTCTCTCACCACTCCGGGGCGAAGGGTTCTTCAGATCCCCGATACCCTTCTTGTGGACCCACTGCATCCTTCAGAACGAACGCTCCGCCTCACCCTCAGCAAGAGGTTCTTTGAGGAAGGGAAGGGGACATACCGTGTCGGAATCCGGAAGCTCGCGGAATCAGAGAGCATCGAAGACTTTTACTACTTTCAGGTAGACTAACTTGGGGGTGCGCTTTTATAACAAAGCGCGGCAGGTGATCTCCAAAATTGTCTGTGATCCTAGTCATGACGACATAGCACACAAAACAATAGCTTGGACAGACGTGTACGAAGCCGACAACGGATGGTCGGCTTCTTATTTTTGTAAAATACTCACATCAAACTAAAGAAATGACGACAGCTCCAGCAAGCCTCATCAAGACCTTTTGCGCCCTTCAGTGTCTCGTTATTGTGTTTGGGCGGTTTGATCCCGCATTTTGCATCGCTCAAATTACTGAATCGAAGATTCTTCCCGATGAAGGTAATGCCGGTGACAAGTTTGGAGCATCTGTATCCATCTCGGGCGACTACGCGATCATGGGGGCCCATGGTGATGACACTAATACGGGATCAGCGTATATCTTTAGACGTGACCCATCTGGGTGGGTCGAACATGCGAAGCTTACTGCGAGTGATCGAAACTCCAGTGATATGTTTGGTTTCTCAGTCTCCATAGATGGTAGCTTTGCTCTTGTTGGTGCTCCGAGTAGTGGTGGATTTGGTGCGGCCTACCTGTTCGAACGCAAAGGGGATATTTGGACCGAAATTGTCAAACTTGTTGGAAGTGACGTGGGACCGGATGGAGATTTCGGGTCAGCTGTCTCCATCTTCGGTGGGTACTTGATCGTAGGTGCAGAAGATGATG
>DAIPLH010000161.1:6509-6896 GCA_036769325.1 Bacteroidota bacterium | reverse complement strand
AGAGGACTGCTCACTTTTGATGGATCGAATCCCCCACCCTCATCCCTGATGACGAAAGTGATCCACGGCGGGTTCACATCACAAACAACGGTGGCGACCTTTTCGGGGTTGAGCTTGTTCCCATGGATGATCGCATTGTTCGCGGCTTCCGTGACAGCCACCATGAGCTTGTGCATCTGAATTTCGTTCAGTCCTGCGTATGCATTCACCTTGTTGAGAAGTCCCTCAACCCTCCGGATCTGTTTGTGGTTGCTCCGGAGTGTCAGGCGGAATGTCCTGGGCTTAATCTTCACACCAATCTTTCAGAGTAAGAGTTGCACATTGAGGTTCATGTTCGGAATTGACCTGCTTGTCCCTTCTGACTGTCTTCTCTCTTCAAACCATCCT
>DAIPLH010000161.1:0-6499 GCA_036769325.1 Bacteroidota bacterium | reverse complement strand
GCCAATGGATCAGACATGTCGGGCCGAAACTCTTCAGCCGACTTGCAAATGTTTTGCTGCCGTTTTCGTACGAATAGCGGGTTTGTGAAAAGTACCGCACCCCTGCTGCGAAGGTGATCGAAGGAACCGGAGCGTAGCGGATCTGCACCGCATAGGTTTCGTCCACAAAGGCACTCTCATTCCGTTCCGTGAACTCATCCCACCGGAGCTGACCCCGTTCATATAACCGCAAATAGACAAAAAAGTCAAGGCTTATGAGACGATTCACAGGAACGATTGTTGAGTCGACCCAGCTGAACTGCCGGTATGAGAAGCTGCGGATGGAGGCAGATTGGTCTTCGAAGTCATACACAGTGTAGTTTGCCAGCACCTCGAACGTGTTATTCGTGAGGAATCTCTTGAACGGACGGAATTCCACCCGGGGGCCGAATCGAATAATCCTGTTGAAGTTATTGTTTGCGCTCCTGTCGCTGGCCAGATAGACCACGTGGTTCATGCTGCCGTTGAGGGCGAGCTCAATATCCAGGTACTGGCTGAGGTTGTGGGTTGTCGAAATCCCCACTGCAATCAGTTGCTCATCCCGGTCCTCAACGTTGAGTTCATGTGGAGTATCATAGCGAAGAATGCTCGCTGATCCGGCGAGCTTGAACGCGTCTGAAGAGGAAAAAGGGAATCCGATGTCGCCTGTCAGCACGGTTCTTCGGGTCAGGTTGTCTTTTGTTTTTTCGTTTTCGTTGACTTCGCGGAACAACGCGTCTGACACACCTGCGAGAGGTTTTGCAACGTGTGTCTCGTTACGCTCATTGTAACTTAAGCGTGTGGTGAAGAAGACTCCCCCATCCGCCGCCTGATACCTGGCCTGCACGTAGCCATTCAGAAAAAACTCGCCGATTTGCGTACTGAATTGCGGAGTTGTCTGAACCCCCGTTCCGGTGTACCGGATATCCTTGTCCAGCGTTCTGTTTGCGACTCCAATAAAGAACGAGCTGACCATCCCGCGCGCGAGTTCATAGTCGAGCAGGTTCGAAAAGGCGAGAATGTCATCAATCCTGCTGTCGATATTGGTGTCGGCAGGCGCCGAAATAGTTGGCACCGACAAACTGTAGAATTCTCTTCTCGTCCGCGTGAACTGGATTTCCAGGCTATCACGTGTCGTGGCGGAGAATGTCTTCTGCATTCCTGCTCTGGCGAGATGGTTCTCCAGCAGCCGAGGGTCAACCTGGTCCTGACTGAAACGCACCGCGCCGGAGAGCTGGTAGTCATCCACAACGATATATGGCCTTGTATATGCGTTGATGTCGTAACTTATTCCGTTGTCCACAAAGCCACCCTGATCGTCCCAGCGATAGCCACCCAGAGGATTGAAGACAATTCCTGGAGAGGGCGTATAACTTACACCGCCGTAGAGAGTGTTGAACGCCGCGCGGCTCAGGCCGATATCCTTTGCGTCCGAGTAGACCAGGGAAGACCAGCGTGTTTCGGCCGTGAGGTCGTCCGAGAGGCGCCAGCCGGGCAGGAGATATATATCATGTCTGTTACTTTGCACTCGTTTTTCAGGTGAGGTGGATGTTGCATCGATGAGGATGATGTTTGAGAGATACTGATCGTTCATCCTGAGGGTGAGCGATCCAAAAGATGTATCAATCGCAACATTACCGAGCCAGTTGAACGTGTTCAGGTTTCTTTCGAAGAGCACTCCGGCGAGGATTCCGCGCGGAGAAAATGCCAATGGAACAGGGACGGGTGTCCCTGTCGGATCAGTCCCTTGAGCGGAAACCGGCCCCGGCGGAAGGAGCGTCAATGCGAGGCCCAGGCAGATGAGTGCTCTCAGTTCAATGGGACTTTCTCTCCACGGGCCGGAATGGCCACCCTGTCGAACCCCTTTTGATTCAAGCCTTTCTTCAATTCTTCGGACTGGTCCAGATCTCCATGGACAAGAAACATCCCTCGCACCCTTGAGCGATCGAACTTCTCAAGATACGAAAGGAGTTCCCCTCTGTCTGCGTGTCCGCTGAATGAGTTGAGGACCACGACTTCTGCCCGGAGGTTTCTTGGTTCGCCAAGGATGCTGACCATCGGTTCCTTCAGGACAAGCTTCTTCCCGAGGGTATTTTCCGCCTGATAACCCACGATAATGACCATGTTCACCGGATCGCCAATACTATTGGAGAGGTGGTGAAGTACTCTTCCCGCTTCGCACATTCCTGAGGCGGAGATCACCACAAACGAGCCCTTCCGATCGTTCAGGGCCTTTGATTCTTCCAGGCTTCTGATGTAGGTCAGTGTGTCGAATCCAAACGGGTCATTCTGTTCGGGGCTGGCAAGGATCGCGCGGGTCTGCTCGTCGAAACACTCAGGGTGATTGCGGAACGCGTCAGTGACATTGACAGACAACGGGCTGTCAACAAACACCGGGAGCCGGTCAATCTTTCCCTCGGTGCTGAGTCTATGGAGCACATAGACGATTTCCTGGGTTCGCCCCACGCTGAACGCGGGGATGATAATCTTCCCGCCGCGCTCACACGCTCGCCGGATTGGCTCAAGGAGTTGAGCACTCATCTCGGCTACCGGAGCATGAAAGCGGCCACCGTACGTGCTCTCGCTGATAACGTAATCGGTCTGCAGTTCCCTTCCGATAAATACCGGGTCGCGCAGGATTGGCAAGTCGGGGCGTCCGAGATCCCCCGTGAACGCCAGATTGATTGCCTTGCCATTCTCGCGCAAGCGCAGCGCAACGGAAGCAGATCCGAGAATGTGTCCGGCGTCCTCAAACCGTGCGGTGATTCCTTCGGCCGCCTCAAACTCATTTCCGTAATTCACGCCTTGAAACAGTGCAAGGGCTCCCCTGGTATCTTCCTGCGAGTACAGCGGCTCGATGGGAGGGAGGCCCTGTCGTCGGTTTTTCTTGTTCAAGAACTCGGCATCGCGCTCCTGAATGAATGCGCTGTCGAGGAGCATTACTTCGCACAAACTCTTCGTCGCATGCGTGCAGTAGATCGGACCCCTGAATCCCTGACGAACCAGGCCCGGGAGGTTTCCACTGTGATCGATGTGCGCATGAGAAAGAACGACGGCTGCGATTGCAGCCGGGTCAAATGGAAATTCGCTGTTCCTCTTGCGTGCCTCATCACGCCTTCCGTGGTAGATGCCGCAGTCGAGCAGAACAGCCTGTCCGTTCACAGTGAGGACATGCATCGAACCTGTGACGGTCCGCGCAGCGCCCTGAAACTGAATGTGCATTGGGTTTATGGGAGGGTTGTGTATGAGGAGATGCCCTGCATTCCGGGTGGAAGGGCATCCCCATAGCCGTCAGTGTGGTTGCCGTTCAATCCGCGGCGGAGACATTGAGGGGAGGAATAGCGTCCAGGAGGGCTCTTGCCTCCTCGACCATGTCCGACGGAACCGAAACCTTGATGCCTTCAGGGGTGGGGGCACCAAAGCCAAAGCCGAAAACCCCCGCTGTCGGCGATTGTTTGAGGGCAGGAATTCCGTCGCCCTCGAGGAGGTCAACAATCATTGTCGCCTGAACATCGGATTCTGCACTGGTGAGAAGTTCCCAGTGAACGTCGGATGTGTTGTGTGTCATCGCGGCCTCCATGTTTTCCAGAATGTTGCGAAGAATGATTTGCGGGGCTTGTGTTCGGTTTCAGATCCAGGACGGATCTCTCACAGTCCTCTCTCCACCTGCGTCCCCGGTGTTTGTTGTGCCTGCCGGCTCGACCAGCAGAAGGGAACACTCGTTTACTGCAAAGGGCTTATGCTCCACCCCTTTCGCAACAACATACATCTCTCCCGGCTCCAGTGCAACACTGCCGTCGCGAAAGTCAATTCGCATCGACCCATCAAGCACCAGAAAAGTCTCATCGGTTTCGGGATGACTGTGCCAGACAAAATCGCCTTTGATTTTCACGAGTTTGAAGTGATAGTCGTTCATTTGAGCGACGATCCGGGGCGACCAATGGTCGGAGAAATTGGATAGTTTTTCAGTGAGTTTGATTGGTTCATAGGTCATGACTAAGCCAGACTGGTTGTTCTTTGGTTTGGTGCGAAAGGTGTTAAGGTGATGGTTGCGCCCGGGCACCCTGCCTCAGTGACCCCCCGACTTCTGACCTCCGACTTCCTTTCTTAGTCTGCTTCTTCAAACAACCCCGCCACTGCACCTGCCGGGTCCTGAATCACGCAGAACCGTCCCGACGGTCCAATGCTCTTGACCGGCCGCAGGATCTTTCCGCCAAGCTCCACACAGCGGCTGGCACTCGCATCAACGTCGGCGACGTTGACATACATGAGCCACTGAGCAGGAATGCCAATGTTCATACCCTGCGCATGGCAGATACCCGCAGCCGGTTTACCGGATTCCGGCTCAGTCATGTTGTAGTCGCTGTAATCTCCCATACCCACCGGTTCAGGTTTCCATCCGGTTACACCTGCGTAGAAATCACGGATCGCATCGCCGTTGGGAACGGTGAGGTCGATCCAGGTGATGGAACCGATCGGGTTTTTTCTCATTGGTTTCTCCTGATGGAAACGGATTCCTTACAACCTGCTAAAGTCGCCCCTCAACAAAGGGCTTGAACCTCTCAAACAGAAAATGTTTCCAGACGTTCTCCACAACCCCCGGGATGTTCGGTTCAAATTCACCTGACCCGTGGACTTCAAGCCCCACCTTCGTCGAATCGGATCCGGCTGACGCGAAGGAGAGCGTGTACACCACATGGACCGCCCTGCCCGTCAGACCGAGAGGTCCGTCCAACCGGAGCAGTTTTCCTCGGTGCGCGTAAATGACAGTGGCATGCAGAACCCCGTCCCCGCTTTCGTCAAAGATTTCATAAAAGCCGCCGCCCGGCTTCGGATCGATGTAAAACTCTGCTGGCTTCTCCGAGAACTTGTGGTCCCACCATCCGCTGATGTCCCCTGTGATTGCATCATAAATGCTTTCAGGGGAACCGGGAAGTGTCAGTTCCATCTGAAACATGAATGCTGTCGGAGGGGGACTTGTTTCAGGAGCAGGCTGTTGTTGTTCCCCGCACGAGACCAGAATTATTGCCAGGGCTGAGGAGCAGAAGAACTTAAGCATAGATTTCCCCATCAGTCTTCTCCGTGATTCAAAGAGATGTGTGAATGTCATGTTCACGAAATGTTCCACTCAGCCGGAACGCCTTCGAAGAAGTCAACGACGCCGGTCTCCAGCGAATACTCTGCACCAACGATGAACAGGTTACTGGTGGCTTGCAGATCTTCGAGAATCCGGGATCCGTGTCGCAGTTGGTTGACCGACGCGCGGACGTTGGCCCGGACTGCCCTGTCAAGAAGGAGGTCAGATTGTTCACCGTTTACCACCAATGATTCCACAGCCGGGGCGATCCGGTCGACGATGGAACGGAGGTTTGGTGAGTGGTGTCCGGTGGGGTTCAGGAGTTCCTCCAGAGTTGCTTCCACTGCTCCGCACTGAGAATGTCCGAGGACGACAACAAGTCGTGTCGAAAAACGGTCGGCCGCAAACTCGATGCTCCCGACGAGCGAAGGCGCAACAATGTTTCCTGCCACTCTGATGACGAACAGATCACCGAGTCCCTGGTCGAACACAATCTCCGCAGGAACTCGTGAATCAGAACAACCCAGAAGGATCGCGATCGGCTCCTGTCCGGAGGTCAGTGCAAGGCGTCTGGAGGTCCCCGCGTCCCCTGGATCGAGCCGGTTCTGCGAGAACCTCCTGTTGCCTTCGCGGAGCTGGATCAGGGCATCGCGGGCAGAAACCATGATAAAACCCGTATTGTGAGCTATCGGTGAGCGCTCTCTCCTGCGGCGACCAGACGGCCGCCGGTGACCGGGATATCGTCGGTGGGTCTGCCGGCAGGGAGGGGGACAACCTTGCTCTCGGCTGTAAACCTTGCGAGGAGTGTGTACACAACAGGCACAAGGACAAGCGTAAGGAAGGTAGAGAACAACATTCCGCCAACGACGGCAAGGCCAAGGGGTCGCCGGGATTCGGCTCCGGCGCCAAGGCCGAGAGCAATTGGAAGCACGCCAAAAATGGTGGCCAGCGATGTCATGAGAATCGGCCGGAGGCGGATGACGGCCGCCTGAACAACCGCTCTTGCGGTGGATTCGCCCCTGCCGCGAAGCTGGTTCGCAAACTCAACAATCAGAATCGAGTTCTTGGTGACGAGTCCGATCAGCATGATGAGGCCGATCTGGGAATAGATATTCAGAGTCTCTCCGAATATCCAGAGCGTTGCCAGGGCACCAAACACGGCAAGCGGAACCGAAAGAAGAATCGTGAACGGGTGAACAAAACTCTCAAACTGCGCTGCCAGAACGAGATAGATAAAGACGATTGCAAGAAGGAACATGAAATAGAGCGCCGAGCTGGATGATTTGTATTCGAGAGACTGTCCGGCAAATTCCCGCTTGACACCGGCCGGAAGATTCGTAGCGATCCTGTCCAGATCGTCGAGGGCTTGTCCGACCGCGAGATCGCCGAACGCCTGTTCATCAG
>DAIPLH010000160.1:3707-6912 GCA_036769325.1 Bacteroidota bacterium | reverse complement strand
CCAGCGAAGCCCGTTGTTTATCGGAAGCGCGGACGATGTGAACATCGCCCTGGAATTTCTGTCGGGAAAGAGATAGGATAAGTCGAATTCGCGTTCATTTTCGCGGTTGAATGAGATAAACCGCGAATTGACGCGAATAAGACCGCGAATGGATACGAGCAACGAGAGCTGTACTCTCCATCCAAAATTGTATTCGCGTTCATTCGCGGTTCAACTAGAACCAACCGCGAATTGACGCGTCAAACACTCCCAAACAACAAAAACCCTCGCCAAATGGTGAGGGTTTCCAATTTCATCTGAGTAGGTAAAGGACCACCTACCCAAGTGCGTTGAGTTTCTCCTGAGCACGCTTGAGATACGGGCTGGCTGGATACGACGTGATCATCTTGTTATACCAGTCCTTGGCAGCTCCTTTGTTGCCCATCGCGGCATGACAATTCGCTATCATCAGCATTGAATCGTCCTTCTTCTCAGAGCTCGCATAGCCAAGCGTGGTCTCGAAATGATGGACCGCATCGCTGTACTTTCCCATTCCATAGAGACATTCGCCGATCCAGTAGTGACAATTGTCGGCGAGGTCGTCGCGAACGCCTTTCTGCAGCAAAGCCTCGAAACTCTTCATAGCTCCTGAAAAATCAAGCTTTCTGTACTGAGCAAGGGCTTCGGCGTATGCTGAACCAGGATCTGAACTCATTGTTGGAGCAGCGACCATCGGTGGAACGGCATCCTTCTCCCGTAGCTGAACCTCGAGATCTGTTGCCCGGGCAGACAGGACCCGGTTCTCCGAAGCGAGGGCTTCTACCTGCTGCATGAGGCGTTTGTTTGCGGACATGACGCTGTCCCGCTCATATCTCATCCGTGAATTTGTTTCGTTGAGAGAATCGATCTCCGCCTGTTGGCTGGAACCGCACCCCGGACCGACAACCAGAGCAGGAAGAAGAAGCGCGAGGGGAACAAGGATCTTCGTCAGCGATCGACTGCGGGGGATCATAGCAAACTCCTTGGAAAGGTTGAATTTTGGCCGCCCCAATGTATCAAACGGTGTGAGGATTGTCAAGCCGGCCGACGGCGCAGGTGTGATTTCAGATGACGGGCAATCCTCCGTGAGATTTCCTGGACAAGAACGTCCGGCACTCCGTCAGGATGAAGCGATTGCAGGCGCATGTCGCAGGTCTCGTTCACGTAGTCGACCGCGACAAACTTCCGTTCAGGAGTGGCCGCGATTTCAGTCGAGAAGAAATCAAGCCCGCAGATTTCGTGAATCTTTCTTGTTATGGTGATCAGCGGCCGGAGTCCGTAGTGCATGACATCCGCGCGGGTCATCATCGTGTACACATGTGTTTCGTCGTCCCACCAGCAGGGGAAGGGCTGTCCAAAAATGCACAGAACCCTGTACCAGCCTTTTCTTCCGTCGAGGATGAATGGATTGATTTTCTGCTGCAGCAGATACTTATCATTTTTGTGATGCTGCCTCGAATCAATCACATCCTTGAGCGTTTCCGCGCCGACGATTACCCCTGTCCCACCTCCGGTTGTATTGGCCGGTTTGATGATGAATGGTCTGCCAAGATGCGCAAGGTCGGTAAGTGAAAGTTCGATCTCACTCTTTTTATTGTATGGTGAAATGATGATGGTGAACGGGACATTAATACCGCTGGCGAGGAACTCAAGATGCATTGTGGCTTTGTCCGCCGCGAGCCGGATCGTCTCAGGAGGATTCATGGACAGTTGCACTGTCTGGCGGAGAAAGCGCGAGAGGGGAAGGAACCGCTCATCGGAATCCGAGGCCCGGTCAAGAAAAGCCCCGAACTGGAGATCCCCCTTTTTCAGGCTCTTCAGAGTTTCGTCGGCATTGTGATGGGAGATGGAATAGAAGAGCAGGCGGTGGGAATGAAGCTGACACTCGAGAATCTGAATGAACTCCCGGTCGTACGCCCAATCCCAGGCTACAGCCAGGTCGAAGTAGTCTGTCATCAGGAGTTGTTTTGCGGAAGCTCGCTCGAAAGGAAAAGGGTGGTGAGAGGCGGGAGGGTGATCGTGACGGAGAAAGGCATGCCGTGAGATGGACTGGCCACAGACTTGACCTCCCCCATATTTCCCTGTCCCCCTCCGCCGTAGGCCACAGCGTCGCTGTTGAGGATCTCCTTCCAGGAGCCTCCCCGCGGGACGCCTATCCGGTAGTTCTCCCTGAGAACCGGAGTAAAATTGCAGACAACCACGATCATCGTGCCGTTACCCTTCGGCTTCCTGATGAAGCTCAGGGTGCTTCCTTCCCAGTCATGACAATCAATCCACTCGAAGCCTTCATTGGTGAAGTCCTGCTCATACAGCGCCCGCTCATTTCTGTAAAGTGCATTGAGGTCCTTCATCCATCGCTGAACTCCGGCATGGAGAGGATATTTCAGAACGTCCCATTCCAGCTGGGCCTCGTGGTTCCACTCGCGCCAGGAGCCGAACTCACTCCCCATGAACTGCAATTTCTTCCCGGGGTGGCCAAACATATACCCAAAAAGGAGGCGGAGGTTGGCAAAATGTTGCCATTCATCGCCCGGCATCTTGGAAAGTAAGGAGCCTTTTCCGTGCACGACCTCATCATGAGAAATCGAAAGGACGAAGTTCTCGGAGAAAGCATACCAGATACTGAACGTCAGCTTGTCGTGCTGGTATTTCCTGAAAAGCGGATCGGTGCTGAAGAATTTCAGTGTGTCGTTCATCCATCCCATGTTCCACTTCATCCCGAATCCCAGTCCGCCAAGATAGAGCGGGCGCGAGACCATGGGCCACGCGGTTGACTCCTCGGCAATCATCTGGACATCGGGGAAGTCCGCATACACAATCTCGTTCAATCGCTTGAGAAATGCGATCGCTTCGAGATTCTCTCTTCCCCCAAACTTATTGGGGATCCATTCCCCATCCTTCCTGGAGTAGTCACGGTAGAGCATGGATGCAACAGCGTCGACACGAATCCCATCTGCATGGTAGCGATCGAGCCAGAACATCGCACTGCTGATCAGGAAGGATTGAACTTCCGGACGTCCATAGTTGAAAATGTAGCTTTTCCAATCGGGATGATATCCTTCCTGAGGATTGCTGTGCTCATACAGATGAGTGCCGTCGAAGTAGACAAGTCCATGCTCATCTCCAGGAAAATGAGAAGGGACCCAATCGAGAATTACGCCGATTCCGTTTGCGTGCAGGTGGTCGA
>DAIPLH010000160.1:0-3697 GCA_036769325.1 Bacteroidota bacterium | reverse complement strand
CATAAAATCCTGCGGAGTTCCATAGCGCGCCGTTGGAGCAAAGAAACCGGTCACCTGGTATCCCCATGAACCATAGTAGGGATGCTCCATCACAGGCATGACCTCAACGTGGGTGTAGCCCATCTCAAGGACGTATGCTGACAATTCGTGCGCAAGTTCTGTGTAGGTCAGGTGAGCGTTCCCGGTCTTCCTTCGCCAGGAGCCCGGATGCACTTCGTAGATCGAGTATGGTGCATCGAGTCCGGTCCGGGATCGTCGCTTGGACATCCATGATGCATCACCCCATTTGTAGGAGAGGTCCCACACGTGCGATGCGGTGTCTGGAGGCAGTTCGCGGGAAAAGGAAAACGGGTCAGCCTTATCGACCTTGAAGCCTCGGTACCTGGAAGCGATGTGGTACTTGTATCGTGAACCCGCTTCAAGTCCGGCGACGAAGCCTTCCCAGACTCCCGACCCGTCCCGGCGTCCTTCCAGTCGGGTAACGTCGGGCTTCCATTCGTTGAAATCGCCGATGAGGGAAACGCTTTTGGCCTCAGGTGCCCAGACAGCAAAGGAAACACCGGCCTTGCCGTCCCGCTCCGTGAGCTGAGAGCCCATCTTGTCATAGAGCCGGGAATGGTTTCCCTCCCGGAAGAGATGGATGTCGAGGTCGGTCAGGACGTCGCCAGTCACTTTCGGTTTTCCTTTGCGTGCCGTTTTCTTCTGCTTCATTCGAGCTCCTACTCGTCCACGGTGTCCTGAGCGGCGACGCGTATCACAACCTCGTCAGGTTTGCTTTCCTGGAGGGTCAGGCCTTCCGGAATCACCACGTCAGCATGGGTGATTTTTTTGGTGATTGGCCCCGGTTCTGCTGAGTGAAGGTCAAGGACAATGGAAAAATCCCGCTCATCAACAAAAAAGAATTCCCGTCTTGCTCCGACCAGAGTGAGCGACACTGCCGGTGGAGATACGCTCTCGACAGTGAGCCCTGGTGGTGGAGGCGTCCAGGTTACGGGAATCGTGTAGGATCCGTAGTCAAGTCTGGACTCATGTACGAACACAAAATACAGAAGAATTGTGACACTCACCGAGATGAGTTTTTCCTTGTAATTGCGCCTGAAAAACTCCTTCCACGGCGTCCGGTGCAGAGCCGGAACGATTTCCCTAAAAAAGGATTCGAGGATCGATGTGAGTTCGTTGATGTCGTTCACCTGCCTGATCTCGCCATGGCGGGCCACGGAAATAATTCCCCGCTCTTCGGAGACCACGAGGCAGAGGGCATCACAGACTTCTGCCAACCCCAAAGCAGCTGCGTGTCTTGTCCCTCCCTTTCCGATCTTCCCCAGGTTGCGGGAAAGAGGAAGGTGTGTGCAGAATTGTGTGACGATGTTCGATTGAAGGACGACTGCTCCATCATGGCCGATCGAATGAGGATCGAAGAGGCTTTTCAACAGATGCTCGCTGAGTTCCCCATTCAGGTCAACCCCTCCGTTGAGGTGACGGACCATGGGGTCGCGTCCGCAGAGGACAAGGAGCGCACCGATCCTTTCCGAAGCAAGTTCTGAAAGGGTGTTCACGAGAATTTCGATCTCCGCTCGCGGGATTTCTGTTGGTCTGCGTCCTTTTACTTTCGGATGTGTTGTTACACGCGCGAGGAATTCGAAGAACTGTTTGATTTCTTCCTGGAAGATGACAAGGATAGCGATCAGGAAAATGGCGAAGAATCCCTGGAGGAGGGTGACGGTCAGGACGAGGTCGAGCTCCCGGGCAACAAGGTACCCGGCTCCGAGAATAAACATTCCTGTAATAATGAAGATCGCCTTGGTTCTTTTGAACCAGACCAGCACGGAATAGATGACAATCGACATGATGGTGATGTCGACAAATCCCAGGATACCAATGTCATTGATGATCTGGATGAAGCTGTTCATTCAACCTGAAATGAAAAGAGAAAAAGGGATCGGCTTGCTGGGTTATCGTTTGAGCCGCTCTATTATAGAAGTGTTGGGGGAGAGATTCAAGGGATGGGATGTTCAACCCCTACGGGGTTGGCGGCCTCAGCATTGCCATGTTGGTTCTAGAAGCGTTCGACCCCTACGGGGTCGATGCGGCGCGTAGCGATTCACGCGTGTTCGAGTGCGACCGGCGTTTGATGTTCAACCCCTACGGGGTTGTGGGGTCTGATTGGCCATATTTGTTATAGAAGCGTTTGACCCCTACGGGGTCGATATGGCGTGACCGAATCGGCTTTGATCGAAATCCAATGGGTAATGGGCATTTGATTTACAACGGATTGATCAGCAATCGTTCGCTGCCTGCGGGGTCGACATGGTGCTCGATCAGAAGCTTGCCCTGAATTGACAGCTGGTACGGATCGCATCATCAACTCCGTAGGAGTTGAACGTCTCTAGAACCACCACCCAAACCAAATCGGAACACCGTAGGTGTTCAACATCAGGGGGCAAGCCGCCCGACGAGGTATTTGGCATCATACCCAACCGTGATCGGATCTGCTCAGGAACCCCTTCATCAACTCCGTAGGAGTTGAACGTCTCTAGAACCACCACCGCCACAAACCAAATCGGAACACCGTAGGTGTACAACATCATTCTTTCATTTCACCGCACAGATCGGTATATTTTCCACATGACCCTGAGAAAAAGGCTATCAGCATTGGCTGCACCGAAGCTTGCGTTGGTTTTCGTAGTTGTCGTTTCTGCCGCTTTTCATGCGTGTTCGGGTACACAGGAAACCACCGGCACGGGCGCGTCAGACCAGACCAGTGGAGGATCGGTTTCAGAACATGCCAGAGCCAAGGCACTTCAGCATTTCATTGATGGGTCAATGCACGAAACAAAGGGTGACTATGCGCAGGCCATCATCGAGTATCAGGATGCACTGCGTTATGACCCGAACCATGCGGTCTACTTTGCGATATCCAAGTGTTACTACCGCATGAACAAACAGTCACTCGCCATTGAATCGGCGCGGAAGGCTTTGGTTCTTTCACCAGACCGGACGGAATACCTGAGAAACCTCGGGGACATCTATGCCGCAGCGTACCAGCTCGACAGCGCCGCCGCACAGTATGAACGGGTCGTCCGTATTGATTCAACCGACATCCAATCATGGTTCACGCTTGCCAATCTCTATGCCGGAAGAAAACCTCTTAAAGCTCTCGAGGTTTACGACGGAATCCTCGAGCGCTTTGGGGATGATTGGGAGGTCCTTCTACAGATTGCCGATCTCCACAATTCCATGGGCCATCCGGATCAAGCAGCCGTTGCACTGGAGAGAATGATGGTCATCGATCCTGGCAACACCGGCCTCAGACATACTCTCGCACAGACCTACGTTCGTGCACAGGACTATGACAATGCCCTTCGGGTCTACGATTCGCTGAGAGAGCGCGATCCCGAAAGCCTGGATTATATTGGAGAGCTCGCCACCGTGTACCTTCTGACCAAAGAATACAAGAAGGCAGCCGAACTCTATGACCAGGTGCTTGCAAGGGATTCCGTAAGCGTGGAGGCGAAGCTTCAGATCGGGGAAGCATATTTTGCCCAACTCCAGACCGATTCGACGTTGATTCCCGTGGCACAATCGATGTTCATCCAGATTCGTGACAAGCACCCCGAGGACTGGAGGCCTTACTGGTTCCTTGGAGCAATCGCCGGTATCTCCGGCGATGATTCAGCCACGGTGAAAAATTTTCGGA
>DAIPLH010000159.1:0-6932 GCA_036769325.1 Bacteroidota bacterium | reverse complement strand
AAGCGGCTATCAACACGACACGTAAGCGCGTCGCCGGCAAGCCGAGGCCGCGCACTCTCCTGGTATTCGGCCGGGACGCGGAGACACTTCGCGGCATCTACGCGAGCGGTGGCATCGGATTCTAGTCCTGCTTCCCGAGTCGGGCGAGCGTCCTTCGGTCAATCGGACTGTCACGAACGATTCGCACATCGTTGCCGAGCGTACCCATATCAACCCCGTTCAGTGTAAAGTGAACGCTTTCAGGCCGTCCTACAGACACCCGGAATGAGTTTCCGGCCTTCCATGTGCGCAAGGCTTTCGGCTTCAGAATGTAGTCGAGGGAATCGCGCGAATCAATCACGATCTGTACCCACACTGTGTCACTGGTTGTCGCACCAAGTCGCAGACTGTCGACGGTTTCCGGTTTCTTTTCCGGGGGTGGTGCCGGGCGAACAACCTTCTCGTTGGTACTTGTCCTGGTATTCTCCTTCTGGGGGCGAACTGGTTCAACCTGATCCGACGCCGGACGGGAGTAATTCCAGTAGAGGATTCCGCTGAGAACAAGCACGGACGCAACCGCGGCAATTCCTGTCGTTTTTGGTCTGCCGCCCACGGGAGACGGGGAGTCAATCACAGGAAGTTGTGGCGGCGGTTTTTCGGGGAGCTTCTCCGGCTTTACTGTCCTGGCTGTTTCAGCATCATAATCATCCATCACTTTTTGAGGGTCCAGCCCTACGACTGATGCAAACTCACGCAGAAACGCGCGAACGTATGTTTGGGGAAGAATGGTGGTCCTTCCCTCTTCAATGGCGATCAGGAATTCCGGGTTGATCCTTGTAGCAGTGGCTACATCCGCTACCGAGAGACCCCGGGACTCGCGAGCTCGTTTGAGTTGTAAGAAAATCATTTCCATGGAGTTGGACTGACGGTGAAAGCTCCCGATGAGGCTTTTCAGCCTACAAGTTTTGCAGCAGGCTTTTTGGAATCAAGAACCTGGCGGATCTTGAGCGCAAGGTCTTCGAGGTGAAACGGTTTCTGGATAAAGCTGTCCGCTTCACCAGGGAAGCCGTTCTGAATTGAACTCTCTCCGTAACCAGTCAGAATAATGATACGAAGTTTTGGATTGATTGAACGGAGCTGCTCGAATGTTTCTTTTCCGCCCATGAGCGGCATGTTCAGATCAAGCAGAACGAGATCGACGGATCCCTGTCGATCGCGGTACAATTCGACCCCCGCCTTGCCATCGTGGGCGTGCAACACTTTGTAGCCAAGGTCTGCAAGCAGATCCCGGGCAATTTCGCAGACGCTCATCTCATCATCAATAATAAGGATATGCTCCCTGCCCCGGGGGATCCCTAACCGTCGCTCCTTCAATACAGTTCGGAGACCCTCCCCGCAATGGGGAAGATAGAGCGAGAATGTGGTTCCCTGTCCCGGTTCGCTGAACACATCCACAAATCCCCCATGATTCTGGACAACTCCATAGAGGACCGAAAGGCCGAGCCCGGTTCCCGTATTCTTCGTGGTAAAAAAGGGCTCAAAGACTCTTCCCTGGATTGATTTTTCCATTCCGATCCCGCTATCCGTAATCCTGACACGGACAAAGGGCCCTGGTTTTACGGAAGAAAACGTGCTGGTGGTGTGTGCGTCGGCCATGACGACTTCACTCGAAATGCTCAGATTTCCCCCGTTTGGCATGGCATCCCGTGAATTCAGAAAAAGGTTCAGGAGGGCCTGCTGGACCTGTCCCGAATCGCCCTTGATGGTCGCCAGCTCCTCGGTCAACCTCGTGTCGATGGCAATATCCTTGGGGACACTGCGTTCGAACAGGAGCAGGGTCTCCCTTATGACGCTGTTGACATCCACCAACTCCTCCTGTGTTTCGGTCTTCCGCGCAAAGGTGAGGAGTTGCCTCGTCAAAGCCGATCCTCTCCGGGCCGCAAGGTAGATAATCTGGACGTACTTCGAGAGGGGTGAATCTTCTTCGAGTTTTCGCCTCATGATGGAGGCTCCTCCAAGCACCGCCGCCAGGATGTTGTTGAAATCGTGTGCCACACCGCCGGCAAGCTGACCGATGCTGTCGATTTTCTGCGCGTGGAGGATGGTTTGTTCCATTTTCTTTTGCTGCGTAATATCGCGCGCAATGACACGGGCGTTCACAATGCGTTCCTTTTCATCGGCGGCGAGAGAGAAATTCAGATTGACAAAGATCTGCTTCCTGTCGCCGGTAATGATCTGTCCTTCAACTCCGGTAAGCCCCTTCCCGGTGTCAAACATCGTCTCGATGGATTTCCGAAGGAAGGACACCTGTTCCTCGGTAAACAGCGACTCGAACGGTTTTCCAATGATCTCTTCTGTGGACGAGCCAAGCATTTCCGCTCCAGTGCGGTTACAGCCGACCACGACATGGTTCCGGTCGATGGTCATGTAACTGTCAGGGGCGTTCTCAAAAAGATCCTGGTACTGATGCTCAGATGTTTTGAGGAGATCAAAGAGCTTTGCGTTGTTCAACCCAACCGCGATTTGCTTCCCGAATGACTCCATCAATTCGGCGCCGGAGGATGAGAGCATTCCGTAGTCGTTTCCCGCAACGATCAGCACCCCGTCAACAGTCCCCCGGGCGGACAGAGGAACGGAGACCCAGTATTGGACACCAAGCTTCTTCAACTTTTCCGGAATCAAACCTCCATGTGCTGTCAGTTTCTCGCGCATCACTCTGGGTTGGTGGAGCCAGCCGGCCATGTTGGAACTTCTCACAACCGTGAAGAAGTCAAAGTCCGTTCCCCGGCGGGCCTTCAGGACAAGCTTCTTATCCTCCAGGATATAAATCCATCCAAGTTTGCATACGAGCAACTCAGTGACTTTTTCAAGGGAGGTGTTCAGAACGGTGTTCAGCTCGCCGAGCCGATTCACTGCATCGGCAATTGTGTTAAGGGCAATGAGCTGTCTGCGCTGAGTATCGAGTTGCCTGTTATGGCGGAGGGAGAAGTAAACGCTGGTGAAACCGATCAGCCCGACCGTGAGGATGATAAAGAAGTCGACCGGCCGCCATTCCTGTCCTGTTACGAGGAGCGTCGCGAGGATGGTGACCATCATAACGACAACAGCCGTTGAGGCAACCACCTGTGCCTGCTCAACGGGCCCGAGCCCTTTTAGGAAACCACGTGCGGCTGTTAGGGGGTTTTGCATCCGGAGAAATGTACAAAAGAGGGTGTCTACATTCAATGGAGCAAGGCGGGAATCACCCTTGATATTCGGCCATCAGGTGAAGATTCACATTGAAAAACAGCGGGAATCCTGAAAAAGCATCTACCCTGCTCCACTGGGTCGCATGGAACAGGGTAGATGGTGAAAATCGTTCTTTGAAAAATCCTATCAGCGCATGGTCGGTACACCCATCGTCGACGGCTTTCGCGATGTCAGGACTGCTTCCTTGCATGCTTTTGCAATGCGGAACTTCACAACAGTCCTTGCCGGGATTTGGATGGACTCTCCTGTCTTGGGATTTCTGCCCATTCTGGCTTTACGATCGACCAGCACAAGTTTTCCGATCCCGGGGATTGTGAAGGAGTTTGGGGCTTCCTTGTAGGAAAGCCGGGCCAGTTCCTCGAACATGGCCGCCGAGTCCTTCTTCTTGAGATCAAACTTGTTTGCAAAATGGGCGACGATCGATGCCTTCGACATTGCTTTACCCATTCTTCCTCCTTATATGGGTTGGTGGGAGATCTGTTGACTTAAGGAACTGAAGAAATAATCATCAAAACATGAATCAATTCGCCGGAAAGATAGTAGTTTCTCTTTCAAGATTCAAATATTCCATTGAAAATAAAGGAAAATCTTTTGCCGGAGATTTTCTCAATTGGAAAGAGGAAGGATGATTCGTTGCACTGCAGGTAACTGCTTTATCGCCCTAATGCATGAAGCGACAAGAAGTTATGGCAGAAGTGGGGCTGTAAGAATCAGGTTGTGGCGAGCGCCCTGGAGATAATCTCTTCCTGTTCCCTCTGATGGATTTTCAGGGATCCGGAGGCTGGTGAAGCTGCTGCAACACGCCCGACGACGTGGAGTTTCTGTTCCTGGCGAATCTGCATTGCAAGAAGTGGTTGGATGTAACTCCAGCCGCCCATGTTGAGAGGTTCTTCCTGTGTCCATACTATTTCCGTCGCCCGTGAGTAGCGATTGAGGACCGCTGTGATTTGCTTCTCAGGATACGGATAGAGCTGTTCGATCCGAACGACCGCAACGTGAGTCGTTTCTTTCATTGCTGCCGTAATGTCGTAGTAGATCTTCCCGCAGCAAAACAGAACGCGACGTACGTTTTCCGCATTGACCGTGTCATCAATCACCTCCCTGAATGCACCTGATGTGAAATCAGTCACCGGCGAGAGCACCCGGGGATGACGCAACAGACTTTTCGGCGTCATGACGACAAGAGGCCGCCGCTTGCTATCGCGCATCTGTCTGCGCAAGAGATGAAAATACTGAGCGGGAGTTGTACAGTTGCACACCTGCATGTTCTCTTCGGCGCAAAGCTGGAGAAAGCGTTCAATCTTTGCACTCGAATGTTCAGGGCCCTGCCCCTCATGACCGTGCGGCAACAGGAGAACAAGGTCGCACGGTTCATGCCACTTGGATTCCGAGCCTGCGATAAATTGATCGATGATCACCTGTGCACCGTTTGCAAAATCGCCGAACTGCGCTTCCCAGAGAACCAGGGCAAGCGGATCCGCGGCACTATAGCCGAATTCAAACCCAAGGACCGCTGCTTCGGAAAGCAGGCTGTCGTAAACAGAAAACGACGCCTGGGCTTCGCGGATATGATTCAACGGAACATGCTCGCGACCGCTCTGTGAATCATACAGGACAAGATGCCTCTGGCTGAAGGTTCCGCGGCCGCTATCCTGGCCGCTCAGGCGCACAGGTGTTCCTTCGCAGACCAGCGAGCCGAACGCCAGCGCTTCGGCAAACGACCAATCGATAGCAGGTTTATCGGCATCGAGTCCGCGGCGTTCCTCGAGTGAACGTGCAAGCTTTGCGTTCACCGCAAAACCCACCGGCACGGAGCCAAGTGCCCGTGCGATCTCCTGCAGCACAGGAAGGGGAACCGCAGTTGCACTCGTTGGCTGAACGCGGTCGATCTCCTGTTGCGAAACAGCGAGCGGAACTTCCGGCTTGAAATGCATTTCCCGTTTCTGGGACGCTTCAAACGCGCGCTCGTATCGTTGATGTGATTCCGCTGCTATTGCTTCTCCGTCTGCCGCCGTCAGTGTTCCCTCCTGCAGCAACCGGGCAGCGTAGAGTTCCCGCACCGACGGATGGTTGCGGATCTTCTTATAGAGGAGAGGCTGTGTATAACTCGGTTCGTCTCCTTCGTTGTGTCCATGCCGGCGGTAGCAAATCATGTCGATGACAACATCCTTCTTGAACCGCTGACGGTATTCGAATGCAAGCCTTGTCACCCGTACGCAGGCCTCGGGGTCATCGCCGTTGACGTGGAATATCGGCGCCTGGACCATCTTGGCTACATCCGTGCAATACGGTGTGGAACGCGCGTCATCCGGGAGTGTGGTGAAACCAATCTGATTGTTGATGATGAGATGAACCGTGCCTCCGGTGCGGTAGCCCTGGAGTTGAGAGAGGTTGAGAGTTTCGGCAACGATTCCCTGTCCGGCAAACGCTGCGTCGCCATGAATCAGTACGGGGATCACCCGTTCGCGCTCCACGTCGCCGATGCGATCCTGTTTTGCCCGCGCAATACCTTCAACAACAGGGTTCACCGCTTCGAGGTGACTGGGGTTCGGGGCAACCGAAACGGTGATCTCCCGTCCGGTTCGTGTGGTATGTGCCCCCCGGGCGCCCAGGTGGTATTTCACATCTCCGGTTCCCTGCGTGCTTGTGGGATCAACATGACCTTCGAACTCGGAAAAGATCTTGGCAAGCGACTTGCCGATCGTATTGGCGAGCACATTGATCCGGCCGCGATGGGCCATTCCGATGACAATTTCCTGAACTCCTTTTTCTCCCGCCTCGTCGAGCAAAGTGTCTAGAATCGGCATGAGTGTTTCAGCACCTTCCAGTGAAAAGCGCTTGTGTCCGATAAATCGAGTATGAAGGAACTTTTCGAGTCCTTCGGCTGCGGTCAACCTGCGCAGGATAGTAAGCTTGATTTCCGGCTCAAAATCTTCGTGATTCCGGACCGGCTCCATGACATCCTGAAGCCATTTTTTCTGGTCCGGATCCTGGATGTTCATGAACTCCACGCCGATGGAGCCGCAATAAGTCTCGCGGACGATATCCAGGATTTCCCGCAAGGTCGCCGCGGGCACTTCGCCGAGTCCGCCTGTGACGAACTGCCGGTCGAAATCCCATATCGTCAGACCATAAAATCCGGGATCAAGCTCGGGGTGGTGATGCGGTGCGTCGACGAGTGGGTCGAGGTGGGCAAGGAGATGCCCGCGGACACGGTATGCATTGATCAATTGGAGAACACGAGCCTGTTTTTCAATTTCTTCCATTCCCATCGCGCTGCCCGGAAGTCCTGCAGGCTTGTCTGCGGACCAGCGAATCGGCTCATAGGGGATCTTGAGGTCTGCGAACAACGCGTCGAAGAAGTGGTCTTCACCGGAAAGAAGCGCCTGAACGCGGGCAAGGAACTGTCCCGACTCAGCTCCCTGAATTACCCGATGATCATACGTGCACGTAATGGTCATCGTCTTGCTGAGGCCAAGCGATCCGAGATTCTGAGGTGACATCCCCTGGTGTTCTGCGGGATACCCAATCGCGCCGGTCGCAACAATTGCTCCCTGTCCCGGCATCAGGCGCGGAACCGACGCACTCGTTCCGACGGTTCCCGGGTTGGTCAACGTGATTGAAGTGCCCATAAAGTCGGATGGATCGAGTGTGCTTGCCCTTGCGCGTCTGACAATGTCCTCGTAGCGCTCAACAAAGGCCGC
>DAIPLH010000158.1:1482-6961 GCA_036769325.1 Bacteroidota bacterium | reverse complement strand
CAGAGATAAACCTTGTTTTCGAACACCACGGGGTCGCATCCTCCGCTGGTCGGGCAACTGCGATCGGTCTCCCAGACAGTACTTCCGTCAAATGCATCAATCCGGATGACGCTGTTGACTCCCGTGGTAATCACATCGCCGTCATCCGCAAAAGTGGCTCCCTCGGTAGTAGTCTCCGTGATGAGGTCATCCGACTGCCACACCATTACTCCCGTAACTACATTAATGGCATAGAGATACGAGGCGTTCGTATTTCCGGCTCTCGTGGCGTAAACCTGCCCATCGCGGATTGCCGACACCCTGCTTCGCCAATCTGTTGCCGGGAAGTCAACCGGCAATTCCGTTGTCCACAAGGTGTCGCCAGTCATGAGATCATGGGCTACAATGAGAGTCCCGTGAAGAACATCGCTAAGGTTGTGCATCCTCGACATAGCGACAATCTCACCCTCGATTACGGCCTGTTGGGCTATCACAGACGTCAGCCCTTCTCCCCAGATGAGAATCTCCTGATGAGGACCGTACTCTTTCGAGAGACTGTTCCTGGATACGTTACCCCCGACACCTACAGTCCAATCACTTCCCATTGAAGTCGAAAATGCAGCAAGAACAAGAAGAAGCAGCAACGCTGCGCGCGTCTGAAAGACTGAAACAACATTCATGCGACCTCCATTGAGATTCTTTCACGTCGTTCTGTTGCCCCCTTGCGGATTGCCTGAACTACAAGATAAAGGGCAAGCATGATGAGCATTGTTGCTGCACAGGAATTCATCAGGTTTACGTCGAAACCCTCTGAAGCCTTTGCATGAGCGACGGCCATTGTGGCGAGTGACCAGAGTGTAATGATCAGAACAAAGAGCATTGGAAAGAGAGTGAACCAGATCCGTCTGCGCGACCGGTACAGCCAGAGAGTAATTGTCAGAAGCGATAACGCAGCAAGAAGCTGGTTGGACGCTCCGAACAAGGTCCAGAACTTCACCCAGGCTCCTTCGCCGGCGAACAGAAGAAAATACGCCGGGATGCTGACAGTCAGACACGTCGCGATCACTGCCCCCGTCAGTGTTCGCCAGCCAAAGAGTTCCTGCAGGAGATATCTCCCGAGACGCGTACACACATCAAGTGTATCAAAAACAAATGTCGAAAACGCCATGGCCCCAAACGTAATCGCGAACGGGAGGTTCTCCTTACCAATCACGATGGTCAGGAATTTGCCGATTCCGTTTCCGTAAATCGTTCCCGGTTTCAATCCCTCAATTTCCGACGGCGCGGCAATCATGATGGTCACCAGCGCAATCAGGGCTACGAATCCCTCTGCAAGCATCCCACCGTAGCCAACAGGTTTCATGTGGGACTCCCGGTCAATTTGCTTGCATGTCGTTCCGGAGCAGACCAGCCCGTGAAAACCGGAACAGGCGCCACAGGCAATTGTCACAAAAAGGAATGGAAAAAGGCTTCCGGTCATTCCCCCAATATCCCAGGACTTGAAGGGAATTGCCTTCACCTCGTAACCTCCGAAAAACACTCCAATAATGCCGATTGCAATGGCCATAAACAGCACAAAACCTCCGAGATACCCTCGCGGCTGGAGAAGGAGCCAGACCGGAGCAAGAGAGCCGACAGCGCAATAGGCGAGGATGAGAATGCCCCATGTCTGGCCATCGAGGATGAGGACGTCTGAAATCCTTGTCCCGATCCACGCCACAGCAAGGGTTGCAGGAACGAAACCGACGGTCATAAGCCACAGCGGGAGCCTAGTAAACCGTTGCACGATCCCCATCACGATCGCAAGCAGAAGATAGAGCATGGAAGCCGCTGCAACGGCGCCGCCGGGGTTGAAGGCGACATCCACTCCCTTCAACTCATCGATGGTCGTCGTAAAACTCGATGCGGTAATATCCGCAAAGGCAACGACCACGTAGATCAGCGCGATCCAGATAAAGCCCATCATGGCGAAGCCGGCGCGTCTGCCGAGATGTTCGCGCACAATCTCAGCGATCGAACGCGCTTCATGGCGGACGGAGGCAGTCAGGCTGCCGAAATCATGGACAGAGCCTATCAGGACGACGCCTAAACTAATCCAGACAAGGCACGGGACCCATCCCCACCCCTGGCATGCGATGATGGGTCCTGCGATAGGCCCTGCCGCGGCGATGGCGGAGAAATGCTGCGCAAAGAGGTAGAATTTCCTGGTAGGGACGAAATCCACCCCGTCGTTCAGCCGGTGGGCCGGAGTTATCGTTTCATCGTTGACGGCGAACTGCCGCTCAACCCAGCCGCCGTACAGGCGGTAGGCAAGGACGAGGACAACAATAAATCCAAGCGCGATAACGGCAAGGCTCATTCAGTTCATTCCCTGAAATGCATTGCGAAGATAACGGATTTCGATTCTGCCGCTCTTGCCGTCGATGGCGACAACATCAAACCGGCAGATTTGGTCCCTGATCTCGTGCTCGTACAGATATGCCTCGGCGATTCTTCTGATCTGCGCCTGTTTCCTCGGAGTGACCGCATATTCCGGCGCTCCGTAGCGATCGGAGGTCCGCATCTTCACCTCACAAAAAACCAGGACATCGCCTTCCCTCGCGATGATATCAATCTCCCCGCGACCGTAACGATACTGCGTTTCGATGATTGTCAGTTTTTCTGCCCGGAGGAAACGAAGTGCGATTGCTTCACCCCTGTTCCCGCGCGCATGTGTGCTTTCTCGTGCCATTGTTCTTCTCCCTTGCGGGGTAAGAAAACGGCGGGTCAGAGGCGGAGGGCAGGTTCAGCGAATGGAAGTTCAAGCTGACTCTGGACGGTGAAGGATCGGCGGTGAATCTCGCAGAAACCGAGACGGAAAATGGCATCTCTGTGCTCGGGTGTGCTGTACCCCTTGTGTTTCGCGAACCCATAGCCTGGAAACTGTTCTTCAAAGTCAACCATGATGCGGTCTCTCGTAACCTTCGCAATAATGGAGGCCGCGGCGATTGAATAGGAACGTGCATCGCCGTCAACAACAAGTGTGTAGGGGATCGATTTTACAAGCGAGGCTTCCGGGTACTGGAATCTGTTCCCATCAATCAATAAGTGATCCGGACCCGGCTGGATTTGAGCAATAGCCGTTTCCATCGCAAGGAAGGATGCCTGGAGGATGTTCACACGGTCGATCGTCTCGTGATTCACGATTCCGATCCCCACCCCAATCGCAGTCGCTCGGATCTGCTCAAACAAATCATCCCGCTCCTCTGCAGTCAGGAGTTTTGAATCGTCAACACCAGCAAGGAGGGAATTGTCCATCATGATCACAGCAGCTGCTACGACGGGCCCTGCCAGAGGGCCACGTCCGGCCTCATCGACACCGGCAACGCGCAGGAATCCATCCTTCCGAAGTCTCCGTTCGTAACCAGTGTGCTTAGAATTCATTGATCAGTCCGAAATGAATCTTTCCTGTGCTGAACGAATCCCCTTCGCCCAGGGCGTAGCTCACACCGAGATGTCCGAGTCCCGTCTCGATCTGAAGTCCCAGACCATATCCATGCTTGAAGTCCTCTGACTTTGGGATCCCTCTCAGTACATCTTCCGGTCTGAAATAGTAGCCGGCATCAACGAATCCATAAACATATGATCGACGACCGATCAGGAAACGGTACTCTGCGTTTGTCCAGGCAACCCGGGTCCCCAGGAACTGATTCTCCCTGTACCCCCTCATCGTTGTTGTGCCGCCAAAGCGATACATCTGTGCTTCGTCAATCTGGTCACCGCGGATTTCCCTGCCATGAAGGCCGATCGCGGCTACCTGACGGCTGAACGTGGTCAGGTAGAAATCAAGGTCGAGACTGAATTTCTGGACCTGCACGGATGGCTCAATCTGTGCCGTGAGATCTGCCGGTATTTCAGTGGTTCTTCTGGTTCCGTATTGATAATCAGTCCGGTACCGCGCACCCGACGTTGCGCTGAAGAGATCATCACGCGTGTCATAAACAATCTCCCCGCCGATCGTCTGTGAGAAAGTCTTCAGAACCCGGCTGGTGTTTTCTCCTGCGCGCGGGATGACGTTCTCCGCAACATAGAGTAGTGCGATCGAAAACTCCTCCGTGACCATCAATTCCGCTTTGGGGTCAATCACCCGCCTGACAAACGTCGTATCCTGCTGGCGCTGGTAGAATCCCGCGCTGATATTCAAGGGAAAATCAAAAATCCATGGTTCAAGATAGCGAATGCCGAGTTCCTGCGAGAAACGATCCTCCCGCTGCCATCGAAAGCTAAACTTCCTTCCGGTCCCGAACAGGTTCCTCATCCCCACGGAAACCAGTCCTGTGACAAACCCCTCTTCACCCTCCTGCTGAGAAGGCACATAACCAATCACGCCATCAAACGTATTGGAGTTTCCTTCCTGAACCTTGATCAGCAATCCCCCGGACTGATCGCGCAGATACAGCTCGGGTTCTGAAACACTCGAGAAAATATTGAGCCGCTGAAGTCTCTGACGAATTGCTTCGTTCTTTTCAGGATCGAAAAGCTCGCCCGTCCGAATCCGTGTTTCCCTTACGATGACATCCGGATCAGTCTCTGAGTTCCCTTCAACGCTGATTTCATCAATGGTGACGACAACACTCTCTGTGATTTCCAGGTAAATATCAATAGAATCCGATTCGCCGATTCTCGTCTGCAGGTCAACAACCCGGCAGCTTGCAAGCGGATACCCGATCCGCTCATACGCGTTCAGGAGCTCGATGACATCCGCTTCGAGTTCAGACTCGGCAAAGGGGTCACCCGTCTTCTGATGGAATTTTGAGAGTATTTCATCTCTCTCAAGAAACTTGTTTCCGGTCAGGAAATACGAGCCTACAACGGATTGGCGTCCTTCACGAACCCGGAATGCGACATCTACCAGCGAGCTATCGGCCGAAAAAGCGAGCCCAACGGAATCAACGGTCGCTGCATAGAAACCAAGCAAACGGTAATTCTCACTAATCGTCAGGACGTCACGCTGAACAACCGCAGCTGAGAACGCCTGATCCGGACGTGTAGAAAGCCATTCAAGGATTTCCTGTGTGCCCGCCACTGCATTACCCTGAACTGAAACTGTTGCCACTGTTGTTGGAGCCGCAAGGGTAACAGCGTGGGCGAAGACCCCGATCAGGCACGCTGGAAAGAAGCGGGCAGGTTGAGCACGAAACGACATGACGTGTCCCGAATCGGCTACTTGGGGCGTTGCCATACCTCCCAAATCGGGGTTGTCAGGCGGTAATCCCCAAACCCGGTCTGATCGACAAATGTGAACTGGTGGTTGAGGTCGTAATACGACCAGATTTCATAGGGCTTCGAATCAATGTCGAAAGGATGGCGGTCAACATTGTTGGGAGAGCCGAAAATAATATAAACCATTCCCATGTCTGTCCTCCATCCCTCGATGTAGTGGGCAAAATTCTTGTTGGCAAACTGCACTCTGATGTAGTACTCTTCCATTTTCTCGTTTCTTGCTGTGTTCAGAGTGGGG
>DAIPLH010000158.1:0-1472 GCA_036769325.1 Bacteroidota bacterium | reverse complement strand
GTTTCCTTTTCTCCGGCTCATCAGGTGCTTCCGTGATATGGTCGGTCTCGCCCGGATTCTCTATGTATTGCAGCTGGTCGATCGCGAGGTCTAGATCCTTCGATGCGCGTGGCATTCCCAGCCATCGGACGATGAACGTTTTTTCGGCCATCGCCAGTTCTGCGGATCCATCCTCTTTGAGAGCATGAATCCGAAGAGAGTAATCCCCCATTGAAAACTGAGAGTTGTCCACCTTGATAAAGATCTGGTTGCGCCCGGGATTCAGCGTGTGTTCACCCTCCTCAACAAGCACGTCCTTTCCATACTCGTCGACAACCTCGGTCCGGGTACGAATACCCGCAAGGGAGTCCATGTTATATGCCTCCAGAAAAGCATGAAACCCGTTCGGGAGGTTTGCGGTGTTGGGAGAGACGTTTGGGATGATCACCTTCTTTCCCTGATCCTGAGAGAGCCGGCCAACCAGCATGATATCGCTGAGCGAAAATGAGTCGGGAGGAAATGAGCGGACCTCGACATCATGCGAAACACGTACGGGCGTCCGGATTTCGAGATCGCGAATTACCGAAACAATCTTATACTCACCTGGGGGAGCATCAATTACATGTCTGACCAGGCTGTAGGATGATGGAGATGAGGATTCACTGAACGTTGTCGATATCTCTTCCGTCCAACTCTTCTCAGCATAGGATTTCCCGTCCCCATCCTGCAGATCAATGGAGATCTCGTAGGAAGCAACATACTGGTCGTCCTGTTGAAAAAAACCGAGGAGACTGTACGGAACACGGGCAAAAACGTCGACTCTGCTCGTCCCTGGGACGGATCCCCGGAATGTGATCGCGTCAACATCGAAAGGTTCAGGTTCCTCAGTGCGGGGTGCTTCGACAGTTTCAATCTGTGCAAGGACAAAGGCGGGGATACACCAAAGAAAGCAGACGGCAAGAGCGCGAGCAGGCATGCCTAGGCAACCTCTGACTTATTCATCCCTTCAAACTGATTTCCCCCTTGTGCTGCGGCCAAGACGCCATATAAATCATACTCAGAAGCGTCAATAATGTCAACCTCGACGAACATGCCGGGAGTCAGTTCATCGCTTATCCCCGGGAAGTACACTTCATTGTCAATTTCAGGAGCATCGCCTTCGGTCCGACCAACCCATTGGCCCTCTTCGTACCTGTCAAGCATCACTCGCTTTCGCGATCCAATCAGACTCTGGTTGCGGTCCAGCGAAATCTCCTTCTGGAGCTCCATGACAAGTCCGACCCTTCTTTCTTTCTCTTCCCGAGTGACGGGATCACCAAGCGGATGGGCCGTTGTGCCATCCTCCTGCGAATACGAGAAGACTCCGAGGCGCGAGAATCGTACTTCCTCCACGAACCTGAGAAGCTCATCAAATTCCTTCACCGTCTCGGCCGGATAGCCGACGATCAGTGTTGTTCGCAGGGTGATTCCGGGAACCTGTTCCCTGATTTCGT
>DAIPLH010000157.1:0-6969 GCA_036769325.1 Bacteroidota bacterium | reverse complement strand
GATGAGGCTGATCCATTCAAGTGGGTCGCCACCGCCCGCGCCTGTTGTGCCGCAGATGATAAAAGCATAATCAGGTTCCAGCATACCGATGCACGCAAGTGATGTCCCCCAGGTGACGCAACCCGAGGCAAAACCGTTGCCCGGATTCTGCCAGTGGGCACCTGCGCCCGTAGCTGCGTTGTTCGGACTCCACCCCCACTGACCGCCAGCCGGAAAATCCATACGGCATTGAACTGAGAGCCAGTACGTACCAGCACCAAGCGTGACATCGGAAAAATCCAGAACAACAGTTCCGAGCACGTCGGAAGTGGGGACAATCAACAGACGTGAATCAATCAGTGCTCCCGGGCTTCCTCCTGCATCAGCATAGAAGAAGACATTGGCCATGGGCATCGGGCCCGTGCCATTATAATAGACGCCCGGTGCGACAACCTGGTTGATATTCCAGGTTTCAACGCCAGGGACAACGAAGTCATCCGCTCCCTGATTGTCAAACGGATCATTTGCTGCTTCGAAATCCTGCGAAGTATAACCAGCGGTCCCTATTAGAGCAAATGTCTGATCATACAACACTTCTGTCTCTAAAGGAGGAGTGAATGTATGAGTCTTTGTGGAGGTTCCTGACACCATTGGTCCCACACCGCTTGATGCTCCGGTTTCTTCTGCAACGACTCTCACAATGGATTCATCGTTGTGGCGTACCAGTACTCTGCCCTGCATCGCGCTTGAGGTAATGGCTGCAGACCACTCAAGATCTGCGGAGCCAAGATTGTTGACAGTAACCGTGACGTCAATCGAATCGTTGGGTACGAGTGTTTCTGAGATGGAGAGCGGGGTGACATTGATGATTGGGTCCATGGAGCCCGAAGCAGTTCCGTGAACCTCGAAGGGGAAGCCCTGCGAACCCACATCGCTTACAGGAACCCATGTAGTCGCGAGCCATTGTAATGCGTTTCCTGTTGAGGTCATACCGTTGATGGTTATTGCCGGAGCCCATGGTCCGGAGCCAAGCGTTCCACCTGTGGTCCATTCAATCCAGTAGTTACCCTGTGGAAGGGTTACCCCAGCACTAACTGTATTTCGCATTACTGGTCTGGCTGTGGTCATCAGAGTAGTCTCACTCACCCTGTACAAATTGTCCCATGTGGTTGTAAGAAGCCGGTTGGTGGTGAGGTCACCAAAGAGAACCGAGGCTCCGACACTGTCCGGTTTGCCATTCCAGATTTGATATCGGACTTCGGTGATAGTTGATGTGGTTCCCGAGTTGGTCTGATAGGCCCAAAAAACCAGCGAGTCAATTGTCCACGAGTCATCAGCGATTGTAAAGTCATCGGCGATATGATTGTTCATTGAAAGCTGGTGACCAAAACCGAGAATCGTCATGGAGAGCGACACGCTCTGCAGAACGCTCTCGTCAGCTCCACCGACCCCGCCTCCCGGATTGTTGATCAAAGGACCATTGCTGTAGAGCATGGTGCCGCCTTCGGTGGAGACTGGCGGTCTGTACCCTGCATCAAGCTTAATCCCGGCAGATCCTGATGCCGGCGCTGCAATATCCACCGCTGAATTCTGCGCGAAGGTGCTGGCACTGCCAAGCAACAACATGCAGATGGTCAGGATGCTTACAGATGAATGTATCCATTGTGTCATGGATTACCCCTTTCTGAATGAGGAAGTGTTGGTGGAATGTGAAACAAAGGTTTGCAAAACTCAACGGGGAGAATCAAATCGGATAGGCACGGTCTTCATCCGTTGCGGAAGAATATAAAGCCTGATGGTAGTCCTCTTCGTAATGACCGGATCGATTGACCAGCGAAACGATTCAAGCCGAATATGCAAAATGGAGGTAGGAATGTCAAGCCTTGCAGTGAATTTCTTCATCCTCGAAGAACCCGAGTCGAGGCAATGCTCATTTTACCTGATCAGCACTCCCTTGGAGTCGGTGACCTGAAGTCCGGTTCCACCATCGGTCGAGAGGAGATAGAGGTAGACCCCACTTGCGACAGGAGTACTTCTCTTGTCCCTGCCGTCCCACGGCTGCTCGTACCACCCGGCATTCCTTGGCTCCGCGATGAGAGTCCGAATGGATTGCCCGAGGGAGTTGAAGACCTCGAGCTTCACGTTGGCCGGACCGGGAAGTCCGAACCGAATGCGTGTCGTTGAATTGAACGGATTCGGAAAATTTTGCAGGATGACAGGCCTGTCAGGGAGCGGGGGAGGATTGAGTTGCAGATCAAGGAACCTGATTGCCGCCGCGGTATTCGCAATTCCCCATCCTATGAGATCGTTTGGAGATGAGGCGTTGCTTGCAGTCTGTCTCAGGGCATTCATGATCTCCACAGGTCCGAGGTCCGGGAACCGGTTGAGGACCAGGGCGGCAGCACCGGCCACAAGGGGACAGGCGGCTGAAGTTCCGGTGAACGTCCCGATATAGCCAAGAGGGTCTGTGGCGCTTGCTGCGCGCACTTGGAGCCCTCGCGCCATGACATCCGGTTTTGTCTTCGGAGGGTTGGCGGTGGTAGGCCCAACAGAACTGAACGATGCCCTTGCTCCGGCACCATCAACAGCACCTACCGTCAGGACACTGTCGCCATCCCCCGGAGCGCCAAGTGTGTTTTGACCGGAAACGAATGGCCCGCCAAAGTTGCCTGCAGAATTCACGACGACAATCCCCTTTGACACAGCAAGATCAGCTGCCCTCGTGATCATTGTCGAATTCCCATCCATATCCTCCCACGTCCATCCCTGAAAAGGGGAATCATACTCGCGGTATACAAGCGATGTGCTTGTGACATCCACACCAATGCTGTCCGCCCACTCAATCGCCGCAACCCAGTTGTCTTCTTCGAACGGTGTTTCACTGCTGTCATTCTCAGTTCGGGCCAGCACATAGGAAGCTCTGAACGCCGGGCCAACAAGCTGACCGGGTACGTACCCTCCGATCACTGACAGCGAATTGATCCCATGTCCGCCGAATGAACTGCTCGGGTTGTTCGGGATGACGCTGGTCTTCCTGTCGACGAAATCGTACGTGGCAACGATGTTCATCGAGTCGAAAGCCTCATGGTGGAGCAATCGAAACCCATTGTCAAAAACTCCAATCATGACGTTCTCACCAAAATTGCCCGAGTCGTGAACCGCAGGGACTCCGATCTGGTTCAGCTGGTCAAAGGAAGGTCCGTAGTCTATTGTTGAAGAGACCGGAGAAAGAAAGCCTGAGGCTCGATCCGGAGGACTCGTGTCCCCGACAGGCTGCCAGTTTTCTCGTTTGTAACGGACAACCAGTTCGATCTGACGGACAAAGGGATATGCGAGAAGGCCGTGAAGACTGTCCGGATGGACAACAACGCTGATGCCGTTGAACCAACGCGAACGCTGTCTGAGTCGAACTACGTGGCGATTGACTGTTGCCACATACTCTTCGTCGATTGGAATATCCGTGAGGTGAGGGATCGCGGCGTTGCCCTCCATCTTCTTCCTTCTGGTCAGCGAGCGATCGGAGAGAATGCGACGGGTTTCGGAATCAGGCCTGCCGGGCTTATCGCGAAAGAAAACCCAGGCGGTCAGCGGTGATGACTGCGGAACTGATTGGAGGAGCCGGGTCAGTGCCGGTCCCAATCGTTCTTCCGCATGTAGAGCAGAGTCTGACACCAGCAACGCGATTGCCAGAAAAGCAATTCGGGCAGGCATCCTCAATCGTTCGCTCATGCTCTTATATATAGAGGGAGGGTCGAAGAAGCAAGAAAAAGTGGTGACGCAGTTTGGTTTCATTTGTTTCGTTCATAGAACTCTCCCCTCTACGAGGTCGTAGACCCGGCTGTTGAAATTCAGGTTCCCCCCTACGGGGTCGTAGACCCTCCCTTAGTAAGGGAGGGGGAAATGGATTGATCCTTGATAGGGGGTGAGTTCATGGGAATTCAAACGTAGACAGCCAAGTGAAATGAAATATGGAGGAGAGCAGATCTGGAGAGCATGGGTGTTCAACGCGGAGACCCACCCGACATGGAGAGGACTAACGAGGCGGGCGGGCGCGGAGGACACAAAAAGGGTAGGCCTGGATAAAGAAATGATTATCCCTCTGCGGTTTTTCTCCGCGTTCTCTGCGACTCCGCGATTTCTTCTAATGATACGAACCAGTGGGGCGATCCTTACCTACGAAAGTCAGGATGAGTGGTGAAGAAAAATCGGAGTGAAGGGGGTGGAGGCGAGAGGCGCTGACTGGCTCCACCTGATGTAGACCCTCTTCTTTGTCTCGACTGAGATAGTTCCGGAGACAATGGATCGTGCGACCATCCGGTAAACATAGGTCCCGGTCGCTGCAGATTCATTGTGCTCGTTTCTTCCCGACCAGGTGGACTGATGACGGCCTGCGGCAAGAACCTCGTCGACAAGAGTGACTACTTCCTCTCCAAGAAGATTGTAGACCGTGAGAGTGATCGCCGCAGCTTCAGGAAGCTCATATGAAATAGTTGTGGATGGATTGAATGGATTAGGATAGTTTTGCTCAAGTCGAAATGCCTGAGGAACGACTTCTTCGGCGGACAGTCCCGTTTGGAATGAATAGACTGTCGAAGGCGCTGAATATGGAGAGAGCGAACGTGCACCGTTCTGGTCAGTTACCACAATGAAATACTCATAGGTAGCTCCGTTCCCGTCAATCGGAATCCCTGCCTCAAAGCTGTTTGATGTTCCTACCCGGATCATGATCGTCGAATCGACTGGTCCGTTGTTTTCTTTCCAACAAAGCAGTACAGCGTCATCGGAAAGAGCCGACGTCGATGTCACGGCTACACGAACACTGAACAAACCATCCGTTACACCGGGGTTTGAGAGAGGCGTATAGCTGATGACAGGCAACTCGGCAGAGGGGTCGATGAACTTCTTCACTGTTCCGAGCCAGTAGACCAGTGTGGAGAGGTGTATTCCCTCGTACAGATCACGATCCGCCTGAAGGAGAGCGCGAGCTGCATCCTTTGCCGTCACACCATACCCAAGGTAGTACTGGCTCTTGATGACGAGCCGGTCGGTGATGTCTTTTCCGAGATCGCCCCAGATTCCCATCAGTGCGGACGACCAGATCTGTCCCGCCTCATGTGCACCCAGGTTTCCAAACGGATAGGTCCGGTTGTCGTTGAGAATCCTTCCATTCCAGAACGAGTTGTGTCCATCCCAAACGAAGAGCCACTCCCGTTCCTTTTCATCTGCACTCCATATACCGAAGGAGCGCGCATAGGAAGCGGCCCAGTAGTCACCAAATCCTTCTCCGAGAGCTCGGGATTCTCCTCCTCCCCAGACCGGATTGATGTTGTATTGAATTGCATGGGCGTATTCGTGCCACACCACACATGCATCCTCCGCATCATCCACACCGCCTTCTCCGAAAGAAATCCAATTGCCCGTTGGACTGTAGTGTGAGTTGTCTTCCCCGTGGTATCCGTGCGGGTCGATGCGAAGCTTCTTAAGCGTGGGAATGTCAAAACCCAGATCGAGAAGTCGCTTGTACGCGGCAGTTGCATGGTAGTACGCGTTCACTGCCTCGAACCCCTGTTCGCTTCGATTGTACATGAAGCCGTCGGGTGTTTCAGCAGTCCAGGTCTCCGAAGTATTCGGAGCTTCAATGTCCATTACCGTGCAGTAGGGTCCACTTAGCTGGTACAATCCACCCTGCAATCGCACGGAGTCAAGTGTGACCATCGTCCGGTGAAGATTCAACTCATTGGTGGCACCATCATCGTTATCACCAAACCCGGGGAGTCCATACTGACTCTTCGCTTTGCTGATGGGGTCAGGGAGGTAGACGTAGCCGCCACCCTGGACGTGTTGATACTGCACGAACCGGTCTTCAACGGAAAGCATTTCACCCGTGTTCGCGTCGATGAGGACTTCCCAGTCGCCAAGCGGATCGGAACAGATGAGAGAACATCGATAAACCAGCCTGGATGGGCCCGGACCGGCATTACTGATGAAGAGCATTGATTGCTCGCTCTGATCGACGATCTCGCCTCTGACCTGAAGAAATTGTTTTGCCTTTGTGATCGCCTCGAGTGAACTAAGCACCGGATTGGTGCTTGATGGGAAGGTTAGTGGCTGCGTACCCGATGTGACCATGACAACCTCATTCCCGGAATTAATGCTTACGACTGTCTCTGATCCAAGAATGGGGATTCCCTGAAATGTTTGAATCATCCGGACGTGGGAGCCGCCCGGAATCTCCTCGGCTGCCAGGACCTGGAACGTCGATTGATCGGGGGTCAGTCCGAGCGACTGTCCCTCCGCGCGCAAGAAGCTGAACGCTATCTCTGTAGGGGAACCCGACTGACTCTTCCATGACACTTCCTCCATTTTTCCCGATGATCTCTCCCCGGTTGCCCGGTCAGGCGCAGTGGATTCCAAACCGGCAGACGCGGCTTGAATGCCCAAACAGACAAGGATCAAGAATGAAGCGAACTTGAACATGGTTCTCGCGATTGATGAAAAAAACAGGCTGTACCGAACGTGTGTTCAAAAAATAAGGGGAATGGGGAGAAAAACTGTTGGGCTGTATCACGCCCGATGAAGGCACGTGTCTCAGAGCACTGGAAAAACCAGCATTCTCAGCAATCTGGAGTCAGTAATGAGGAGACTTGGGTGACTACCTTTGAAAGAGAACTGCCGGCAGAATTCGCAATCACCAGATCGACTCCTTTCTCAAGGAGCTGCTGCCGATCATCTTCAGGGATGATTCCCCCGATAATGAATTTCAGATCTGCACGGCCGCTGAGCTGTTTCTCAGAAAGAATCTCTGCCGCAATGTGCATATGTGCGCCCGCGAGACTGCTGATCGCAAGCCCGTCCGCATCTTCGTCTATCGCAATTCTGACAAGAGCTGCGGGGGTCAACTTCGCGCCTGCAAAAATCACCTCCACACCGGCATCACGAAGAGCAAGGGCCAGGACTTTGATCCCGTTGGTGTGACCGTCGAGACCGCTC
>DAIPLH010000156.1:0-6998 GCA_036769325.1 Bacteroidota bacterium | reverse complement strand
CACCCTCAGGCTCTACTCCCTCGACCGTGACATCATCGATATAGGCGCCCTCACGCCGCCCTGAGCCATCGGAGTGCATGAACCACCGGAAGACCAGCGTTGAGCCGGCATCGGAAGGAATCTGGTATGTGTGCTCGATCCATGCCTCAGGGTCGCTTGATCCCGACCATTGTTCCAATTCAACCCAATTCGATCCGGAAAGATACTCGAATGAGAAGTAGTCACCAGACTCACGCACCTTGTACCAGGCCCAGAAACGAACGGTCACGCTTTCATAGTCGGAAATGTCGATTCCTTCATTGAGAGTGAAATAGGCGTCCATGTCGTTATCATAAAGCTGGCCCGCGTACGCGCCGATGTCGGAGCAATACAGGCTGTTCGCCCCGCTGTGGACCCGTGCGCCGGAGCTGGCGGTTTGATCATCCCAGTAGTCCGTCCCTGAGGAATTGTTGTTATCCCCGTGGCTCCACCTGGTACCCGGGATATTTCCGCCGTCGAAGTTTTCCGTGAGAAGGGTGACTGTGCCACCACCGCCGCCACCTCCCCCTCCTCCGCCAACGTCAGCTGAATAGCCATGCAGCCATTCTTCCAGGTTGGTGTATCCATCACCATCATCATCTCCATGTGGGTTCGAAGGTGTAGTAAGAGATCGTGTGTTCACTGCAAGAACAGGCCACCCTCCAACAGCGCTCTGACTGTTGATCAGGGCTCCCGTCCCGTTCGCAACATCGTTGATGATCCTTGTGTCAACAGCGTCACGGTCTCCCGGACGTGACCCGGCATTCGTCACGACGTCATTTTCGACTGCACCTGAAGGGAGTGCAACAAGGCCTTCAGGCCAGACGGGTGGATTGTTGACAATCGGATTGAAACTCGCCCAGTTGTCATAGATATCATTGTATCCCTGGGCGACATTGTCAGAAAGATAAATCTGGGATCCGGAGCGCAACAACCGTGCAAGAGTGAACGGCGCCCACCTGGAGGAAGAATTCTGACCGGAAATGAACACGTTCCCGATCCCACTGCTCTTGTTGACGTCACCTTCGCTCAGCAAGGTGACAGCGTACTCCCCCCAGTTATAAACCAGGTTGTTGACATTCACGAGCTCTCTCGCCTGGGACATTGGATTCCGCTGGTTGTTATGTGCCATCAAATTTCCGACGAACGTGACATTATCCTGCCGGCCGCCGGCGTTCCCTCCAACCAGCAAGCCCATCGAGTGTGTGCCCTCGGGATGGATTGAGTTGAGAAGTCCCTCACTGATGATGCAGTATCGTATTGTGATATCGTGATTGGTGTATCTGTTGTTGGGGCTGTAGATGGAAACGTTCTCATCGATCCCCCAACTAAAGGAGCAATGATCGATGACGACGTTGTAACAGTTCTGTTCGTTTGAAAGTATTTCCAGACAGTCCCGTTGTTCAGGTCCGGGACCCGGCCCGTCTCCAACCCTGACGCGCAGATGCTGGAGCAACACATCATGCGTCCTTACACGGAAGCCGCCGCCGCGGATCGTGATTCCCGGTGAAGGCGCCGTTTGGCCGGCGACAGTTACAAAAGGATCCTCGATAATCAGCCAGTCATCGAGGACAATCGTACCTGAAACTTCGAAAATAATTGTACGTGGTCCGTTTTGATTTATAGCAGTGGCTAACGATCCTGATCCGGAGGCATTCAGGTTCGTGACTCTGAGAATTGTTCCCCCACGCCCTGCAGGAGTTTCAATACCCCATCCGGCCGCATCCGGAACTACCGGAACCTGGCTCGAGAGCAGGGAAGGAAAAAGGAAGGCGAGAGATGCAACCAGGATAAGTCGACTTCCGATACTATGCAGCATAGGACCCCCATTGAATTTATGACCACACGCCTCTTCCTACCTATGGAATGTCGAAAAACATGCAGAATGAAGCACTTGTGGTTTGTGAATTGGACTAAGTGGATAAACCAAGTAAATCAAACTGCATGTCTATGTCAATAGGGTAAAACAAACAAATAAGGGAAAACTGATCCAACCTAGGTACGCTCAGAGGTTGGGGGCGCGTGTGGAGTTGATAGTAGCCAACGCATCGTTGGAGCGGGGATCTGGCTGGCTCGGGAGCTTTCGGACAGACCTGTTGTCTGTGCGATGTCGGATGTTCACCTGAACACGTTCGCTCTCGGTCGATCGGGGATTGCGGCGAACGTCCAGGCAACCGCGAGGACACTGAACGCGGGATTCTGAGATAATCTCCCCATCGTTCATCCAAGCTACCAACTTCGTCCCCCAAGCAATCTTGTAGGAATCGAATCGATTGTCGATATTCCTCTCAATACTCTTATTGCTATCCTGGTCATGCTCAACGCAAGTACTCCCGGCACTTGACCTCTGAGGAGGAGGGAAACAGTAAATGAAGAATTTGAAGGATCGCCAGGCTGCGCGTTCAATGAACACATTTGATTACACAACGTTGGCAAGATCCATTGCCCTCAGATTCCCCAGGACAAATTTCCTGGCTATCCAGGTAACCTTTTGGGTGACGGCGTTCCTGATCCTTGCGACAGTAATGCACTTCACAGCAATTGTTCTAAATCTTGGCTATGAAGCTCAAGTTCCTCTCGACTTTCCGCCGTTTCTTCTTTTTAGTGTCATCTCAGGTGTTATTTACGGTACAGTGCTGGGAGTCTCAGATCCGTGGTTGGAACAACACGTGCTTGGATCAAAATCGCTTGGTGTAACGATTCTCCTACAGGCGGCAATGTACTTTGCTGTCCTTATAATAATGATGACTCTTACGCGATTTCTTGTCTGGGAATACATCATAGTTCCAGGTTTTTACAACGACGTATCCCCGGTATCCAACGAATTAGCCTGGCATTATTATGCCTACATCGTAGCGGTTTATACTTTTCCGATGGGCTTGGTTATTGGTTTTATCAACCAGATGAACAAGAAGTTTGGACCGGGCGTTCTTGTTCCGCTCCTTCTCGGGAAATATCGGAATCCGAGAGAGGAGAACCGGATCTTCATGTTCATGGATCTTGAATCTTCGACCTCACACGCGGAGAACCTCGGTCATCTTAAGTATAGTGCCTTCATAAGAGATAGTTTCCTTGACATCAATAGGGTTGTATCAAAATACCGGGCCGAGATCTATCAGTACGTCGGAGATGAGGTTGTGATAAGCTGGCCCTCCAAAGGAGCAATGAGCCGGTTGTCGCATGTCGAGTTTTTCTTCGACTGCCAGCTCACCTTTCGGCAAAGGGAGGCATACTACAATGAGAATTACGGAGTCGTGCCGAGATTCAAGGCAGGTCTCCATCAGGGAATTGTGACTGCAGTTGAGGTCGGGGACATTAAGAGAGACATTGCCTATCACGGCGATACCTTGAACACGGCATCGAGAATTCAATCGAAATGCAAGGAATACGGAAGCGACCTTCTCATTTCAGATCAGATCGAGACGGGAATAAACTGGACGCAAGGGTACAAGAAGACATTCGTCGGTCAGGTTTCACTTAGAGGGAAACATGCCCCTATCAGCCTCTTCGATGTTCGGCCAGAAGTTTCCTGAAGTCCGACCAAATCCTCACGGAGCTAACTCGTGGCGCGCATGAAAGTCCTACTCTTGGGTGCAACAAATATGGTGGGTTAGACTTCTACAGTCTTAGCGCGGACGGCGCAGTGCAGACCAGGAAAATGATTCTGACCCGGTGATGGGGTTATAGAGCTTATCCCGGTTTTTGAAAATCCTCTCAAGTCTTTCTATATTGCCTGTGCGCCGGGCGAATATCTCCTTTTCCTCCACTCCCGAAGCCCGGTATTCCTATTCTTCATGTTGGCCAACCCGGCAGGGAGCCATGTCAACCTCATCAACCATCGACTTCGGGCCGAACGCTATTCGCACCTTCTTCCACATATCAATCGTTATACTGCTTCTTTTTTCATTCACCCCTCCATTGGGCGCCCAGCTCCTTCCATTTCAATATTATACTGTCGACAACGGACTCCTTTCAAACGCGCCGACCACGTTGTTCCAGGATTCGCAGGGACTGCTCTATATCGGAACGGCGGAAGGGCTCAGTGTCTTCAACGGTTATGAATTCACCAATTACCGGACAAAGGACGGACTCCCATCGAATTTCATTCTGGCTGTGTATGAGCAACAATCCCATCCCGGCATGATCTGGATTGGAACGGAAAATGGATTGGCAGTCCTGCATGACAATCACATTACAACCAGACCTCTCGATTCGACCGGTTCATCGTATCGGGTTCTTTCAATCGGAAACGACATGCTTGGGCGCATTTGGTGCGGTTCATCAAATGGATTGTACATCATCAGCGATGATTCGACTCGCAGAATTGATCTCGGCCTCAACACCGTCAATCAAATGGAAATCCTCGGTGCGTCAGGAGATTCAAGTATCCAGGTCGCTCTCAATGACCAGATCCTCGAGGTGTCTCCCGGCGGCATAATCATCAGGCGTTTGAACATTGCCTCATCCCCTGCAAATTATCTCACTTCCATCCACTGCGACGATTCACGGAACGTATGGGTGGGATTGGCCGATGGCAAGCTTTCACAATACCATGACAACACCCTTGTTTACGAAAGATCCTTGCCCGAAGGATACGTCACACACCTCTGGAACGACACTTCCACACTCTATATCGGTTCCTCAGTCGGGCTTTTCTCAATATCCATTGATCGTTTTGCACATGACCGGTTCGATTTTGTCGGCTCAGGAAACGGATTGCCCGGTCTCATTGTCAATGGTGGAATCATCGACCGCGAAGGGAGTATGTGGATCTCCTGCCGGGACAGGGGTATCGCCAGACTGACGTCAAGAGCATTACAGTTTTTTCCTTTGGCTGATGTTCCTGCGTCATACAACAATAATGGGGCCATTTGCGATTCGGGCGGTCATTACTGGGTCGCGTCAGGTAATAACATTGTTGAGATTTATGAAAAGGATGGACACTGGTCCATGAGAAACCACGATGTGCACGAATCAAACGACCAGCCCGTAGGGATCGTGTATGATCGCTATGACAGGCTATGGGTTCGGTCTTCGGGTTCAGGAATTCGTTGCTTTCGGATCAAAAGAAAAAACATCGGGTCGAGCAGACTTGTTGAAACAGAATGGGACAGTGGCATTCTTGAGAAGATTTCTTCCGGGTCATTTATCATCGATCGGAAGGACCGACTCTGGTGTTCAGTATCTGACCTTGGGACAATTCTCGTCGATAGTCAACTCTCGAATCTTTTGCCGATGCATACTGCCGCGGGGGACACGGATGTTCGCGCCATCTATGAAGATAAACATGGGAATATTTGGATTGGGGGTTATTCGGGTGGGATAGGGATCATGAGAGCCGATTCGTTGAGGTTGCCGCCGCGTATGCTGTCACCGGGGAATGAATTGCCGGCAGGATTCATTCGCGCCTTTTGTGAGGATCAGGAAGGAAACATGTGGGTTGGCACACGCTATGGTGGTTGCATGGTCATGAGCCTGGACGGGACCGGAGAGCCGACAGGGATCCGGGTCCTTTCGACGAAGGATGTGCTGCCGAGTGATGCAATCTGGGCCATCACGCGAGACAAGAGCGGCAGGATGTGGCTGGGGACTTCTCTGGGTCTCAGTGTTGTTGACCCTGCGAATTTCCGATCCGATCCTATTGGTAACGGTCTGGTGCGCGAGCCCGTTATTGGCCTTGGAACTTCACCAACGGGGGAGATCTGGTTTGTCACGAGAGCAGGGTTCGGGGTTATCGACCCGGAAATGGTCATGCCGCTTCTCTCACTCCCGAAAGCAGAGATTTCAGAAATGGAGGTGGATGGTCAGCGTGTCGATCTTCTACCCTACTTTGAGTTGCCGTATGACCAAAACAGTTGTACTTTCGACTTTCTGTCGGTCAGCTTCAGGGGAACGCAGGACATTCGGTACCAGTACAGAATGATTGGTATAAGTGAAGACTGGCAACAGCAAACATCTGATCGCTCAGTCACGTACGCGTCCCTTCAGCCGGGGACTTATAGGTTCGAGGTACGCTCAACCCGCCTCGGCCTGGAGGAATATGGAGAGATTGATTCGACGACCTTCACTATTGCTGCGCCCCTGTGGCGGCGGCCGTGGTTTGTTGGTTTGGCCGGGCTCTCAGTTGTTGCTATTGTCATGTTTACCTTTCATCGGCGACTGGAACGGCTGAAGAGGGAAAAAAGATTACAAGAGGAATTCTCGCGGCGATTGATTGAGTCTCAGGAAAACGAGCGCAAGCGAATTGCGGGTGAGCTGCATGACAGCCTTGGTCAGGACCTGCTCGTCATCCGAAACAGAGCTTTGCTTGGATTGAAGGAGGACCTCCCGGACTCTGCACACGACCAGCTCGATCAGATTTCGGCAGTCGCTTCACAGGCGATCAACGATGTTCGTGCGATCTCCTACAACCTGCGTCCATACCAGCTCGATCGACTTGGTCTGACAAAGGCCATCTCGTCCATCGCGTCCGCTCTGGATCATTCGTGTCCCGTTCGGTTCAACATGGACCTTGAACCAATCGACGATGCGATTTCAAAAGAGCACGCAATTCATGTCTATCGAATCGTGCAGGAGGGCATCAATAACATCCTGAAGCACGCGGGAGCGACGGATGCGACGGTAACCCTCGGTGTCGTGGACAGCACTGTCCGGTTGACCATAAAGGATAACGGAAGAGGGTTCACGCGGGAGCCGGGAAATGTTCCCGGTGGATTTGGCCTTGTGGGAATTTCAGAGCGAGCCCGGGTGCTTGGGGGCACTGCAACCGTTGAGTCGGCGGCAGGCAGCGGAACGACACTTGTCGTCGTGATTCCGGTAACGAGGCAGGTCACATGATGCACGCCATCACTCTCATTGTTGCCGACGATCATCCGCTGTTCAGAAAGGGGCTCACTGAAGTGATTGCGTCCGATCCGGAGCTCAAAATCCTGGCTGAGGCGGACGATGGGGAAAGTGCGCTGACACTGATTCGGCAGCAC
>DAIPLH010000155.1:0-7022 GCA_036769325.1 Bacteroidota bacterium | reverse complement strand
GCTTCCAGTCCCGACGCCATGATTCTCTGGGCCGGGCTGTACGCGACAGGTCTCGACCTGTTGCTTGACAATCAGCAGGAACGGCTGACTGATTCGCAGGCGTTCCGGTTTCTTGAAAGAGCTGCAAGCGGTGGTTCAAGTCAGGCACTGGTCGAGCTGGGCCTCTGCTATTTTTCCGGACGCTGGGTTTCCGCCGATCAGGAAAAGGCTCTTTCCTTCTGGAGACAGGCTTCCGAAGCGGGCAACATGGAAGGGGAGATTCGCAGAGCGATGATCACCGTTCGCACTGAGGGTGATCCTGTGAAGTTAGATGAGGCAATCGGTGTTCTGACCCATGCGAGTTCACTCGGCTCCATCCTGGCTGAGGTCGGTCTTGCTTACTGCTATGAAACAGGTACACGGGTCCAGCATTCAAAAGGGGCGGCTGCCGGGATCTACCGGCGCGCCGCCTTTCGGGGAAGCGAGGATGCTTACTATTCTCTAAAGAGAATGCACGACGAGCTCAGGCCCGCGGGACAGGAGTTTGATGTCTTAAATGAGTAATACCAATCGCCTCAGTTTGCACTCATCATCTATAGAAGAATCCGAAGTCCCTACGAGCGTTTATTCTTCTTCTCCAGATCGAGAAGTATCCTCTTCCTCCACATCCCTCCTCCATAACCCTTGAGAGTCCCGTCGGATCCTATGACGCGGTGACAGGGGACGACGATGGCAACGCGGTTATCGCCATTCGCCCGGGCAACGGCACGAACAGCCGCCGGAGCGCCAAGCGCACGCGCTTGTTCCCGGTAACTTCTCGTATCCCCGTACGGGATGTCCTGCAATCCGCTCCACACCCTTCGGGAAAAATCTGAGCCAGGGAGGTCAAGGGGCACTGAGAACTCCCGACGATTCCCTTCAAAGTACTCCGCAAGCTCCTTTGCGAGTTGATCAATCAACGGATGATTCCCCGGAACGAAGGTACTCTGGAGTCCCTTCTGCAGTCTCTTAATCTGTGTTTCCAGCATCCTCCTGTCGACAAATTCCAAAAGGCAAATGCCGCGTTCCGATGCTCCGGCAAGCATGGGGCCAAGGGGAGTAAGGATGCGATTAACGGTGATGGTTCCTTTCGAGCTTCCATTCCCTGGCGTGCTTCCAAACAGTTTTTGGAATGCGTCCCTGAATCCGCTGAGAGACTCATACCCGTGATCGTAGGCGACTTGTGTCAGGTCCTCACCGAGTTTGAGTCTTCCCATTGCCTGGCCAAGCCGGATGAGTCGTTGGTATCCCTGGAACGTAACTCCATGGTTGACCTTGAACCAGCGCCTCACTCGTGATGGCTCCACACCCAGTTCCCTCAGGTCCCCGTCCTTCACCCTCCGATCGCCATTCTTCTCGATCACATTGAGAACCGGTCGAATCCAGTCAGGGTGGTCTCCCTTCGGTTCAAGAGGCCTGCAGCGTTTACAGGGTCTATATCCTGCAAGAAGGGCAGCCCGTGATGATTCAAAGAATTCGCAGTTGGTCTTGTTTGGTTTCTTTGCAGGACAGGTCGGTCTGCAGAAAATTCCTGTCGTCTTCACGGCAACCATGAAAATACCTTCGTACGATGGATCCTTTCTCACAAGAGCCTGATACATTGTTCTCTGATGAGGAAGGGTTGCGACGGAAATCGTTGATGACATTGTTCGGTCTTTCTTCACTATTTGATACTCAGGGTTTTGAGCAACAAAGATATGTGACCAAATCTGACAATCCACCGAAAATTGTTCATCGAATTACTCCAACGACAAAAGCCTGACGATCCGGAGTGATGTGTACGCCGCCAATGGCGCCACAAGGATGTCTACGGTATAGTGGACATGCTGAATGAGCACGCAAACTGCAACACATCCAGTGGCTGCAAGAATAATGTGCCGCCACGTGCGAACCGGCATGCTCATCCCGATGAGAGCCAGGGTTGCGGTATGACCTGAGAAAAAAAGATCCCTTGTCAACGTTGTACCGGAACCACCGAAAAATTCCACAACCGGGTCCGTAAGTGGTATGGAGTCAGAGGGAGGGTCAAGCGGTGTGGCATACAAGCAGACTGTCCGAATCAGGATCATGAGGATATAGGACATGATTGTTTTGTGAAGGAGATGAGGATGCACCGAGAGCACGGCGATGCCTGACAACAGTCCACCGTAGATCAGAATGAACGTGATCCAGGTGAGATCTGTGGCCGGGAAAAGGGCTACGATCGGATCATTCAGAACCGTTCCCGGTCTAAGCTCGATGAAATCAAGGAAGGCCCTGAAGCACGTGAGCGTAACGGCGAGAAGCAAAAGAGCAGCTACAAAGGCCCTGCGGAATCGCGTCTCTGCCCAGGCTTTATTCCAGCTTTGTGTTCTTAGTGAATTCATTGGATGCGAAGAGGAGTCACGTCAATGTAGCGATCGAGGTATCCCGAAACAAGACCGAGGGGAGGGTGTATCAGTTTGGTTTCCGTCAACTCAATCTTATGAACCGCGACTCGCCGAGTCGTACACCAGCGATCTTACGAAAGGGGGATAAACCCTTGCTCATAGCACCCGCCATCGCCGGCAGGTGGGCGGGCCTTTAACAGAACCTGCTTTACAATTCTGACGTCTCCAAAGGGTTCAAGAATTGGTAGCATATCCCAAAGTCAGAATTGTATCTTACACCTATGCCTGATTTGACCCAGCCGTGTGTTGCGATGGCGGAGGTAGTTTTCTTTCCGCCGCTTTCTTTTCCGAAAAGAAAGCGGCAAATGACAATGTTGAGGATCTCCTATGCTTCTGAGTTCTTGCCCACGATGACATCTAACTGAAACTACCAAGCGACCCGAGCCTTGAAGCTGTCACAAAAAATCGCGAAGTTATGGCCTCATATCTGGTTTACGGCCTCGTCGATCTACCGGTTTACAATCATCATTAATGTGGAGGGATTCTCATGCGTCGGTTCCAACTGCTGTCATCACTTTTAACACTGTTCATACTGGCCTCAGTCACAGGGCTTGGTCAAATCGAAACACCCCGGCCCAGCCCTCTCGGGAAAATCGAGCAAACCGTCTGCATTATGAAAGTGACCATCGAGTACTCGAGGCCAGGAGTAAAGGGCCGAAAGATTTTTGGGGGCCTTGTTCCTTATGGCCAGGTCTGGCGGACAGGGGCAAATTCACCGACCCTGATCTCATTCAGTGATTCCCTGAAGGTCCAGGGCAACAAAGTTCCCGCAGGGAAGTACTCCCTCTACACGATTCCCGGTGAGAGCGAATGGACAGTCATTCTGAACAAGAAGGTGACCGGAGGAGCCCAGCTTGACGAAAAGGAAGACCTCCTTCGATTCAAGGTGCCTTCGAAGGGAACCGCAGGACCGGTTGAGACAATGACCTTCAGTGTTACAAATGTCAAAACGAACGCGGCGTCAGTAGAGCTTTCATGGGAAAACACCATGGTTGGGTTCGGATTAGAATTTGATGTTGACTCGAGGGTGATGGGTCAGATCGATGAGGTGATGAAAGAGCCTTTTGCGGACGTCGCCAGCACATACTATCAGTCTGCCAGCTACTATTACAACAATGGAAAAGATCTGAAGAAGGCCCAGGATTGGGTTATCAAGTCAATCGACCTGGAGCCGGAATCATTTGTAGCATGGCGCCTCAAGGCGCAGATCCAGGCGGGACTAAAGGACTATGATGCTGCCATAGCTACTGCGAAGATCGCTATCGAAAAGGCGGAGAAGGCAAAGAACGAAGAGTTCGTCAAGTTCAATCAGGATGCTATTGCTGAGTGGGAGAAGATGAAGTAGGGAGTTGATCGTGTGCCTCGAGTGCGCGCTCTGATCATCAGTCTGAAGATTGTTCGTGAAGCCGGAGTTCCTGATGGGACTGCCGGCTTCTCCATTCCTGTACCTGTTGTACAATCATGGCCCGCGCTCTGTCACGAAGCGTCTCAGCACCGTCGGCAGCGAGGTCCGAGGTGGGAATCGGAGGGAAAATGCGGACTCTGATTGTTGCCGGCCCTCCAAAGATCCAGCTCTTCTTGGGGAGACACGCATGCGAACCATCGACTGCGATGGGCAACACCGGAACCCCTGCCCTGATGGCAAGCTGAAAGGCGCCGGTCGTGAATGGCCCGATTGAATCGTCGACTGACCGCGTACCCTCCGGAAAAAACATGACCGAACATCCATCCTGAAGATATTCTTTTGCCCGTAGAAGCATCACTGCACCGCTTCGTCTGTCCCCGCGGTCCAGGGAGATGTCTCCCGCGAGCCTCATCATCCAGCCTACAAAGGGAATGCGGAAGAGTTCCTTCTTTGCGACCCACTTCATCTCCCACTTTGCCGATGAAATGATGGGAATATCTGCCAGCGACTGGTGGTTGCTGACGACCACATAGGCCCGATCCTCAGGGAGTGTTCTCGACCCGGAAATATCGATTTTCCAAAATGAATTTACCCGGGTCATCGCTCTTCCAAGCGCCCGAAACCAATAACCGGTATGGACTCTTGCCTTTGTCCGGTCAAACAACCGGACAACACCCAGGAAAGGGAGCCAGGCGAGGATCAGGAGGATTGTCTGTGTCCAGACAACAATGGAACGAGCGATAATCGAACCGTCACGCATGATGCTTGAAATGTAGGTATTTGTAAACACAGATTTGCACAGAAAAAAACACAGATTCACACAGAAAAAGAACAGATAGACACAGATTGGTAAGAAAAAGACCTGGTCAATAGAAAAATATCAGAACACCCATCTGTGAAGATCTGTTCCTTTCCGGTGTTTATCAGTGTTCTATGCTTGCCATTGAGGAGGAGAGGACATACTTTTATGCAATCCAACCCCATCTGAAGGACAACGGCGATGAACCACATACAAACCGGACTTGCGTTTCTCCTTGCCCTCTTTTTTTTCTCATTCAACACTTCATATTCCCAGGACACCTTCTCCATTGTCGCTGTTGACACGGCGACTGGCCAGGTCGGAAGTGCAGGAGCTTCCTGTATCGCTGGTTCCCTGATTCTGAGCGATGTTCATCCGGGAGTCGGCGTGATCCATACCCAATCGTACTGGCATTCCGCCAATCAGAGCTATGCGAGGACGCTCATGAATGAGGGGCACTCGCCGGAAGAGATCATTGACTCACTGGTTGCACATGACGCTCAGGGTAATCCATTGATCCGGCAATATGGGATTATAGACCTGATCGATGGTGGACGGAGCGCGGGGTATACGGGAGTCAATTGCTTTGACTACAAGAATCACATGACCAGTCCTACATACGCGATAGCGGGGAACATTCTCCTTGGCCAACAGATTCTGGATTCCATGGAAGTGAGATTCCTTGGGACAACAGGGACGTTGTCGGACAAGTTGATGGCCGCTCTGCAGGGTGCGAAAGTTCCCGGAGCGGATACCAGATGCCTTGCCGACGGAAGGTCATCCATTTCTGCTTTTCTCCGCGTGGCGAAGCCGGAGGACACAACCGGTGTGTTGTTTCTCCATCTGAACGTCAACAATGCCCCCGTGAGTGTAGACCCGATTGATTCACTTCAGGTTCTGTACGATGATTGGAAAGGTACCACGCATATCCAGGATGAAGAGTCAACGACGCCCGATGGTTTTGCCCTCTTCCAGAATTACCCAAACCCGTTCAATCCGAAATCGGAAATCAGGTTCCGTGTCGGAGGAACAGGCAGGGTCTCTCTGACAATCCATGACCTTCTCGGACGTGAGGTGGCTGTTCTTCTTGATGAGGAGAAGGGTCCGGGAACATACTCAGTGACATGGGATGCGGAGGCATTTGCGAGCGGTGTTTATTACTATCGGCTGCGATCAGGCGGCTTTGTTGAAACCCGGAAACTGGTTCTGTTACGCTGAGTCTTAGTGTAGACTGTACAGACTGTATAGACTGGCTATACTCTCCTAAATGGCGGGATCAATTCACCGCGTGCTGAGGAGCTAACCAGAACAGCCAAACGTCTTTCCCTGGTTTCTTCCTTCTTCGCACTGATAATCCACCACGCGCATTGACGTTTGTAATATGGAGGGCGTGAGTTAAAAAAGGTCCATGCATCCTGATTGGCCCTGAGACGTTCTTCAAACGAGCGGTCCAGCGTAACACGTCGTTGTTCGTATGACGCCTTTTGAGATCTTTCTTTGGTTCTTCTTGAGGATGCTTCCCTTCCTGCATCCCTCATCAGTCCGAGTTTCGAGAGCTCCTTTACCCGCCTGATATTGATGGCGCTCCAGTGACTATCCTTTTTCCGGGGTGTAAAACGGATGGTGTAGCTTTCCTGATCGATTGACCTCCGGACTCCATCAATCCAGCCATAGCAAAGGGCTTCATCCACAGACTGAGGCCACGTCAGACTTGGTTTCCCGGAAGACTTCCGATAAAAGCCTACGAGGAGTTCGCTTTCGGACTTGTGGTGCTTCCTAAGCCACGCCCGGAAGTCGAGCGGTTTGGCGAAGAACATCGGTTTCAATGAAGATCCGCCTTAATGCAAAAAGCCCCGCATGAGCAGGGCTTTTGCTGAAATCCCATTGGATTCAATAGCCCTCTCCGGATCCCTCTTTAGCTTTCTCGGCTGCAGTCCACGGAGGTACAATGCCAACAGTCCTTGAATACGCGATTGATTGACCAAGGTGCTCGCTGATATGGGACATGATCAGCATGATAACACCCCGGGCAGTGGTGGTCATGGGGATAAAGGGAATTGTGACGGATTTTTCAAGATCGGCATCCGACATTCCATTCACCAACTTCTTGACATTTTCCACTGACATTGCAAGTTCTTTCGTTACGTCCGCCTTCGAAGTGACCGATTTCTCTTTCGCCATCAATGCTTTGAAATCGACATTCTCTCCTGCGATGAGCGCCGGAAAAATGACATTAGTTCCGGCGATATGCATATACACCTCACTGATCGATCGCACACCTTCACCGGGTCGCCAGGAGTATTTCTCCTCGGGGATCGCATTGGCAAGCTGCATTACCCTGTCAGCTTCATAGTTGAACATTCCAAGGAAT
>DAIPLH010000509.1:0-1991 GCA_036769325.1 Bacteroidota bacterium | reverse complement strand
TCAGCTGCGTAGAGAGGATCAAAGGAACCTTCTGCGATTTTGACGCTCATGTCGACCTGGAATGTTACCGGAACCATGCCGCCAGGAGGGTTGCAAACATTGTCGTCATTGAAGAATGCGAGAGGAACCGTCTGGGCTCCCGCTACGACAGTGTAGCTCCGGTCTGCTGTGCTTTCCCAATCAACTCCGGCATGAAACTTGTACATGATGATTCCTTCGGCGATTTCAAAGGTCCCGGTATAGATACTGTCCGCGTCCCCATCCGTCAAGACGGAAACGCCTGGCGTCCATGCAGGATCACCAAAAGATCCGGGAACACTCACTTCATCGCCAACCGTCATCAGCCCTTCACAGATCCTGACACTCATATCGACCTGAAAAGTGACTGTGCCCGACGCAAGAGTAACGCTGCCGATTCCGGAAATGACAGAATTGGCATCGTCTCCCGCTGCCCGGGATGTTCCAAACAGCAAAACAACTCCAAGAATTGTTAGCCACGTTCTTTTCATGGCCCTCCCTCCTTCTGTTAGTGAACTGTTGATTTTGTTGTCGTTACTTCGCTTTGCAGAACCGTCGCTTCTAAAAAACAACCGCGAGCGTAAACTTGTGGATGTCATCAAGTTTGTCAAAACTCTCGTATGCGTAGTCGAACTTTATTCTTAGGTCTGACGCTACTGCATAGTTCAGACCGCCTCCCACTGTAAACTGTTCTTCGCTGTCCTTGACCCCCAGCGCTTTGTATCCTCCCCGAAGGGAGAAAATCCTCTGGAAGACAGTGTATTCTGCTCCAAAGTTGACGCTTTCGGAGTTGTCGCTTGGGCTGGTAGCGTCCACCACAAGCAGCAGCAACTGGTCTTCGGACGACAACGCTTCATACGCGAACCCGATTCGGAGTGTGAGCGGAAGATCAAATTGATCGGTCGTCAATTGAGCGTTGACGTTAGCGTTGTTCCCCGAAATGGGAGAGATGTCCTTCTGTGTCAGGAGGTCATCCCCGCTCATCTGCATCTTTGTGCCGAAATTTGAGATCCCTGCGCCGAATTTTAACCCTGAAAATGGGGTAGTAAAGAGCGTCCCTACGTCTATAGCCCATCCACTTGCGGAAGAGTTCCAGATCCGTTCACTAATGTATTTGAAGTTTGCACCAATCGCAAACCATTCTGTGAGAAATCGTGCATAAGAAACACCGGCAGAGACGCTTCCGACTGAAAAGTACTCCCCCGTTCCATCGGGGCTGTCAATTGTGGTCCGTTCCATCTCTTCCATGGAAAGGGAGGTAAACTGGAGCCCGACCGTTCCGAAATCACCCATCGGTATGGTAATTGCACCAAAATTGAAATTGATATCGGCCAGCCATTCCGAATGGGAGAACATCGCTTCTGTCTGATACCCCTGGGCGATGCCGGCAGGGTTCCAGTAAAGCGCAGAAGCATCACTCGCAACGGCAACAAACGCCCCACCCATTCCCAGGGCCCGGGCTCCCACCGGAATGCTCAGAAATTTGGCGGCGCTGGTCCCAACCTTCGTCACCTGGGATGTCGCAGGCGTCGGGAGAGCCGTAAGGACACACAAGATCAGCATCAATACTCTGAAACGCTGTTTCATGGAAGGCTCCTTGTGTGCATCGAGAAGTTGCCTACTTGATGATTGCAAATTTTCCCATCCTTTCCCCCAGCGCATAGGCATTCACGTGATAGATATACACGCCATAAGCAACCGAGAGGTTGTCCCGTGTCAATAGATCCCATTCCGCTGTGCCGTCTAAAATGTTGCTGTCATGCTCGATCGTTCTGACAAGTTCTCCGCTGATTGTATAGATGCTGATCGTGCATCGCTGCGGCAGATGAGTGAAGTGGAGTGAGCGGGGACCACGGCCTGACGTGAAGGGGTTCTTCGGCTCCCATTCCGCAGCTGCGACGTACGGATTTGGAACGACTCTGATCTTCTCCAGGTCGTCCTCGTAGTGCCCGAAGCCGTCGAACACACCTCTG
>DAIPLH010000154.1:2621-7031 GCA_036769325.1 Bacteroidota bacterium | reverse complement strand
TTATCGCTGTCGAAACAACCGACATTGTTTTCGCCGTCGACTCAATCCCGGCGATCTTCGGTATCACGCGTGACCCGTTCATTGTGTATTCGTCGAACCTCTTTGCCATCCTTGGACTCCGATCCCTGTATTTTCTGCTTGCCGGGATCATGGATTCCTTCCATTACCTGAGTCACGGGTTGTCGTTCGTCCTGATCTTCATCGGACTGAAGATGCTTTTGGCCGGCTTCATTCATATACCTCTGGGGCTTTCACTCGCAATCGTTCTGGGGATAATCATGATTTCCATTTTCGCGTCACTGTACCGGGACCGGAACAATCGAACATGATGGGCGGGTTCTTCCGGATGATCGCGGCATGGCGGAAGGGTTTGTACATGCCATTCCCGTGGAAGTCCCTGGCCTTCGCAGGTGTGCTTCTTATCTATCTCTTCAGTCCTGTAGATATCATTCCGGACTATATCCCCTTTGTCGGCATCATTGACGATTTCGTCCTGCTCGGATTTTTCATCCGCTCGATCCGGAAGGAGGTGGAGCGGTTTCGTGAGTGGGAGAGCAAGCAGTCCCGTCCTGCCTGATATCTGTGTTATCAGTGTTTCTCCTTGCAGGGCTTTCCGCTTTTCCATACCTTTTGAACGGAAGGATTTGCGGGCTCGTTGAAAAAACATCGAAACATAACTCTTCTTGGATCCACCGGGTCGATTGGCTGCAGTACCCTCGAGGTCCTCTCTCATCTCAAGGATTACTTTTCTGTTGCATCCCTCAGCACGAACAGGAACATCGCCCTGCTCGAGGAACAAATCCTTCGCCACCATCCTAAAGTTGTTGCGGTCCTTGACGAGGAACGAGCAGAAGAGCTCCGGCGACGGATAGGGACCTCAACGCAGGTTTTGAGCGGGGAAGGCGGTCTGATCGAACTGGCCGGCCGCGATGATTCAGATATTGTCCTCAATGCGCTCGTTGGTTTTTCCGGCCTGCGCCCCACACTCAGAGCAATTGAAACCGGAAAAGACATTGCCATCGCAAACAAGGAAACCCTTGTGGTCGCCGGGGACCTTGTCACACGAATGGCGAAGGAAAGGGGTGTCCGGCTACTCCCGATCGACAGTGAGCACAGCGCCATCCTGCAATGCCTCCAGGGAGAGAACATCGCCAGTGTCACACGTCTGATCATCACCGCTTCCGGAGGTCCGTTCCTTCACCATCGGGCCGAACAGCTTGAGTCGGTCACCGTCGCAGAGGCGCTCAACCATCCGACATGGAAGATGGGACCGAAGGTCACGATCGACTCGGCTACGCTCATGAACAAAGGGCTCGAGGTCATCGAGGCCTGCCGACTGTTCAATCTTTCGCCTGACAAGATCCAGGTCCTTGTTCACCCGCAGTCGATTATCCATTCGCTTGTGGAATTTGATGATGGCTCAGTCAAGGCGCAGCTCGGGATGCCCGACATGCGTCTCCCCATTCAGTATGCATTGATGTACCCGGAACGCCCTCCGGCACCGTTCAGGAAGATTGATTTCAGAACTCTAAGCTCTTTGACGTTCAAAGAACCGGACACCAGGATGTTCCGTTGCCTTCCGCTTGCCTTTCAGGCCCTGCGAATGGGTGGAACCGCTCCTGCTGTCCTGAATGCAGCGAACGAAGTCGCTGTCCAGCTTTTTCTCGAAGAGCGAATTCCCTTCACTGCGATTGCAGACATTGTGGGCCGGGCTCTTGACAGTCATGAGCCTGAGGGCAATTGTACCCTTGATCAGATCATAGCATGTGACCGCCTCACGCGGGAGTCAGTTCTTGACAGCTTTCGCCTGACTCCTCCGCAACAACTCGCCGGCACAATCGAACAACGAGCAGCACTCTAACAGGAAATTTATGGAAACCATACTCTATTTTTTCTTAACGCTCGGCGTCCTTGTCTTTGTCCACGAACTGGGGCACTTTCTCGCCGCAAAGCTTTGCAACATGCGTGTCGATCGATTCTCCATCGGATTTCCTCCGCGCGCATTCGGCAAAGTAATCGGCGAGACCGACTATTGTGTCTCGTGGATACCGATCGGCGGCTATGTAAAGATCGCCGGAATGGTCGATGAAAGCTTCGATACGGAGCAACTCAACGAGGCGCCGAAGCCATGGGAGTTCCGGTCGAAACCAATCTGGCAGAGGATGTTTGTCATTTCCGCCGGCGTCATCATGAATATCCTTCTCGCCATTGCGATCTTCTGGGGAATCAACTATGCAAACGGCCGAACCGTCCGGGAGATCACGGAGATCGGCTACGTTGAACAGGGGAGTCCGGCGGAAGGTCTTGGGTTCAAGCCAGGAGACCAGATCCTCCTGATGAACGAAACATATGTCAGCAACTGGGATGAGATACTCACGATCATCTATCTCGAATCGATGTCGCAAGACATCTCTGTCACCAGCCTCCGTGATTCCAAAGAGGTGACTCTTGTCATCCGACGAGGAACGGTCCCGGAGCCTGCGGATACTGCATTCGGACTTACTCCTGCGCACACGGCTGTTCGGATCGAGCAGGTGGAGCCGGGAAAACCAGCGGAAACGTTGGGCCTCAAACCAGGAGACCTCCTCCTCTCGGTCGAAGGCATCCCAATCAAGTCGAACCGTCAGGTCATCAGCTTGATGGGTTCTCACAGGAATATCCCTCTGAGTGCAGAATGGCAAAGGGGAAGCGAGGTGTTCTCGGGCACGGTGGAACCGAACGAAGAGGGTAAGATTGGAATCTCGATCGCGGAGCATTACTCGGGGCCTCAAACCGTTCTCTCGTATTCAATCTTCGAAGCCTTGCCCATTGCCCTCCAGCAATTCGGGTCGGTGACACGCGGGTTCGTCACGCAGGTCTGGCTGATGATTGCCGGAGAATCCTCCTTCACCAAGAACGTGGGCGGACCGATCAAGATCGCACAGATGGCAACTCAGAGTGCTGAGCTCGGCATGACCGCATATCTCGCATTCATGGCAATCCTCAGCATCAGTCTTGCAATCCTGAATATGCTGCCGATCCCCGCGCTCGATGGCGGGCACTTCCTCTTTCTGGTTATCGAGGGAGTGATACGCAGGGAAATTCCGGTCAAGATCAAATTGTATGTCCAGCAGGCTGGATTTGCTCTCCTGCTTGCATTCATGGCGTTTGTTATCTACAACGATATCTCAAACTTCTGAAAATCTTTTTTTCCATGCGCGCAGTCACGGTGTGTGACGCCGAACCACATCTCGGCTTCCGTGACCTGCGAGACACCATTCTCGTGACGCACATCGCATTTGCGTTTGTCCTGTTTGCAATACTCTACTCATTTTCTTAACTTGGTTCTGTAACTCCCCGAGTCAGGAACAACGGTTTCAGGGACTATCCTGGAGGATCAGGTATGAACGCATGGAGTTGCAGCTCTTTAATAGCGGAACGCTGTATCCTCCCATTTCTTCTCATTGTGCTCTGTTTCAACGGAACACGATCCCAGACGATCACCGTTGACCAGCCCGTCATCGCCCCCGTTGATATACTGACGGTAAACGACATCGATTTCCTGCATGCCACGACCCCAAAGTGGCTTTTCACAATCAGCATGCACACCGCGCAAACCGTCCAGGCAGTGATGTCGATATCCGTCAATATCATGCTTCGCGATGGAAGCGTTTTTCAGAATGCGGTGGCGCTGACAACGGATCCCTTTGACATCATGGGATCCAGGATTACCACGAATCTTGATTTGACCAATGACAATCCCCGGGTGGCCGAGAGCTCGTTCCGCGAAGACGCGAGGCAGCGCCTCGAGGAGACCGCTCTTCCGGGTGGAAGAATACCTGCAGGGTTATACGTATTCACGGTAACGGTCACACCCACTGATGGCGGAGCGGGGACAACAGTCACGTTCACATTTGAGCCGACCAATCCGACATCAATTGAGCTCCTGTATCCACCGGATGGGGACGACAATGCGAATGACTTCCCGCTTTTTCAATGGCGGTATGACGGTCCGCGGGCGCGGATCTCCATCTATGAGCAGATTCCCGGTCAAGCCACACTCGAGGAGGTTATCTCGGGCGTTCCGCATCTCACCGAAACAGTGGAGGGCAATTCGTTTCAGTACCCGTCTTCCGGTGTCCGCTCCCTTCAACTGGGAAAGACCTACGTCTGGACCGTTGAAGGACTGGCAGGGATATCGGGAGGTACGGATGCAGTTCTGAAGAGTGAACTCCGTACGTTCCGACTCTCAACCAGGAACGCTCCGTGGATTTCAGGTCTTCTTGAGGAAATCGAAGCAGCTGTTGGCCCGAACCACACCGACATTTTCAGCAGCATCAGAAGAGAGGGATTCTCGGCAAACGGGATCATCTCCCTGAATGGAACACCAATCTCCTATTCCGATCTTCTCCCCGTGTTGGAGCTGCTGCG
>DAIPLH010000154.1:0-2611 GCA_036769325.1 Bacteroidota bacterium | reverse complement strand
ACAGGAACAAAACGCTGTAACACAAGTCGAACTTGAATGATCCGGGGAGAACAATCATGAATGTCATTTCAGGACTGATCTGTACCGCTCTTCTTACGGTGGGAATACTTCTTCCGGAGATGAGCGACGCCGGGCCGCCATCGAATACCATTGCTGCTTTCTTCGCAAAGATCATTCCTCAGGTGGACCACAAGAGTTCGTCCACCAAATGGGCACCAGCAAAAAAGGGTGGGGTGATCTCCACCGGTGACCAGGTAAAAACGGGCGAGGGGGCGCTTGCGGTCATCAAGTTCAACGACAAGAGCATTGTTAAGGTGAGAGAGAAGAGTGAGCTTCTCATCACCGGCGAGGTCGATGAGAAGACTGTGCTGAAGGAAGTTGGAGTGCAGAAGGGGGTCATCGGGTTTATGATCGGCAAGCAGAACAGCAATGAGGAATTTCGTTTCACCTCGCCAACTTCGGTCGCGGCAATCCGGGGGACGGGCGGAGCATTTATTGTTGGCTCCGGTTCTGACACACTTGTGGTCACCGAAGGATCAATCCGCTTCACGAATATCATCTCGAATGAATCGCGTGATGTTGGCGCCGGATCCACCGGAATAGCGAGGGGTGACGGCTCTCTTGAAGTGCGCGCTTCGACGCAGGCAGAAGGCGCTGCTGCAAAGGCGCTTGTGGAGGCGGGCGACTCGGAGAATTCGCTCGAGTTTGAGTTGCAGGACGGACAAGGCAACAAGAAGAAGCTAAAGATCGATTACAGAGAATAGGTTTTAGGGAACTCTCGGCTTAACTAGCAGGAGCACAAGACACGCAGGGCCCTCATCCGATCTTCGAGTGGCCCTTGTTGTATACAGGAACTACGGTACCTCCCCGGACCAGACATATGATCCCCCAGTTGCAGCCATCAAGGAAACGGCTGTTCGCATGAGTTTGTCCACGCGACTGACGCGCGCCTTTTGTTTTCTCCTCCTTCTCACCAATTCGTTCAGTATCGACGCCGAAGGGCAGGTCTCCTTCGCAATCGCCACGATATCGCACTCCGACCCTGTTCCGGGACAATCGCTGGTTGTTCAGGCCGAGCTCAATGAGCCCACTGCATATTCCCGGGTGTATTTCCGCTACCGGGTCTTCTCATCAAGTGAGTTCATCACTCTGGAAATGGACCTGACGGGCTCGACCGCGACTGCGCGTATACCCGGGGGAAGCGTCGTCGCCCCGTTTATCGTACTACCTGATCTTCGTCCGTGCGGATGGAAGCGCCGAAACCCTTCCACCGGGGAGTACGGCAGATCCTTTTTCCTCCCCTCCCGGAGGAACCCTGCAGATCCAGGTTCGGGATTCACAGGGATTCTCCGGCGTAACGTTTCTGAGTCCGGAAATAGGGGGAAGGCTTGACCCGGATGAGGTTGTCATCGCCGCTTCACTTCTCCGCACCGACTCCACAATCATACGGGAAGCAACCAGGCTCTGGCTTGACGGTATCGATGTGACCGATCAGTCGGTCTTCAGTGGAGATCTGCTGGTCTTTGTGCCCGACAACGCCGGTATGGAGCTTTCCAGTGGCAAGCACACCGCAGCTATTCGCCTGTTTGACCTTGCCGGGAAGCTCGTCGGCCAGGTGTTTCATGAATTCCGCGTCGCAGGCCCGGGACTGGAAATGATGGCTCCACCGGAGGGACCCCATGTTACCGGATCCGCGCTGGCCGAATCACGGCACGAGACCATCGCCAATTCGGGAACGTGGTACAATCGTGCCGACATCAGGTTGAGGGGAAGGATGGAGGATTGGTCGGTCGTGACAAACCTTTTCGTGACATCCGATGAGAAAGCAGACCGCCAACCGCAGAACAGATTCTACGGCGGGGTTGAATCGTCCTGGCTTCAGCTCGGTTATGGTGACAGCTACCCGGTTTTCCCGAGCCTCATCATGAACGGAATGAGGTTGCGGGGATTCACAGGAAGAATTCAGGGCGGGCCGCAGATCTTCATGGCCGCGATCGGCGAGATCTCACGCGGCGTCGAGGGAGCACTCCTTCAGACAATTCCAAACGACAGTCTTGCCATCGAACAGCAAAAGGACCCCACCGCTGCATACGCACCACTGGATCAACTTTCATGGGGAAAGTTTAACTATGGGACCTACCAACGGGATCTTGTGGTCCTCAGGACCGAAACCCGCCTTGGAGTGACGGGAGGAATTGGCATCACAGCATTGAAGGGAAAAGATGACCTCAGCTCCATCAGCTATGGAACGCAACCAAAGGAGAACCTGGTTGTCGGACTTGACTTCAGAGGATCGTTCGACGAAAGGCGAATCGAGTTCAACGGGCAGGCCGCGTTCAGCGCCTACAACTTTGACATTTCGAGCGGAACGTTCACCGATGTGTATATCGACACAACCTTTGGTGAGAGCGCGGACGACGTGAAATACGTCAAAGACGTTCTCAATAAATTTATCACCGTCAATGACAACCTCAGACCGTTGTCCCTCAACGAACTTTCGACCCTTGCCTACGAAGCGGGGGTGGGACTGAACTACTTCCACGGTAGATGTATTTTACTGTCAACACATTATGGAAGTAGTTCAGTCCTACCCCCGCTTCGTAGGCAAGGG
>DAIPLH010000153.1:5072-7037 GCA_036769325.1 Bacteroidota bacterium | reverse complement strand
TGCTCACTACCTTCCATCTTCTGCCTTCTACCCTCTATCTTCTTGCTTCATGCTTGTCCGACCGCAGAAGGAATGATCAACGCCACCGTTGCAAGGAAGAGGAGTCCGGCCTGGAAGCGTGCGCTGGCCCTGTTGTACTCCTGAACATGGTACTTGAGGCCTCCCAGAAGGAAGGAAGCACCAAGCATGAAGAGTGTATTCGTGACGATTGCTCCGGCAATGGAAGCTTTGACCAGAGTGTATTCTCCGGCTTTCAGTGCCGTGATGGCGATGACAAGCTCGGTCAGGTTTCCAAGAGTTGCATTGAGCAACCCGCCCACCGTGTCACCCGTCTTCGAGGCAACCGATTCTGTGGCATGACTCAGAAGTGTTGCAAGGGGGACAATAGCCAGGACCGAGAGTGCGAACAGCGCTGTGTGCGCTTCAGGGATCGCCTTGCTCGCAACGAATACTACCGGAACAAATACGAGCAACCACAGCATCGGATTATGGCGGATTTCACTGATCAATGGCTTCATTAAATGTACTCACCTGATTTTTGTGGATGATTCGGGTTCAGGAAAAGCCGGTTCACGAAAGCGAAGAAAAAGCCGGTTGAGAGTCCACACATCAGGATGCCTGTCAGACCTTCGACAGGACCAAGAAGCCGCCACTCCTCGGGAAGAATAAGGTCACCGTAGCCGACTGTCGTATAGGTCACCCCGGAGAAATAGAACGCGGATTCAACAGTTGGAAGACATTGCTGCCACCAGTAGAAACCCGCCCACACGGCAATCTCCGTCAGGTGAACGAAGATGAGCAACCAGGCAACACGGATCACCAACCATGCAACCGGCCAGAAGCGGAGGGCCGGCACTGATGCTACCGGTATCCGGCCCATAATCGCAATCATCCCGGCCGAGTGGATAACCACTGTAAGCGCAAGAAGTGCGAGAGCAGCCAGAAGCCTGAGGGGCATTTCCACCGATCCTTGGAATGGGATTTGTTGAGTTACTGTTCGCTGAATACTACTTCTTGTTCAGTTCGTCCAACCATCCTTTCACATACCCGCGGGCAGCGTCAACCGATTCCTTTCCGGCCCGGTAGCAGAGCTTCCAATTGGTCGACTTCATTTCATACTCACGCTTTGCGAACAGCATTCTGCCGTTTTCACCCTCGATGAGGGCAGCCTTGAAGTCGACATCTTTTGATTGCTCAAGAAACTCCTCGAGCCAGCGCTTCACCATGGGCTTCGGATCTGTCGGATTGTTCTGTTCCCATTCGGCAACCCCTTTTTTGTGCTCGGCCATCTGCATCTCGTAGCTCTGTTTCATCATCTCCTCCATGTCCTTACTGAACATGGGATTGTTCGGGTCGTCGTATGATTTTGCCTGTTCCTTCAGCATCGCAATGTTTGCTCTCATCATTTCGTGGTGTTCCGCAGGCATTGACTCAATGGCCTTCTCCGTCTCCTGAATGGATTTCTCCATATCCTTCTTCAGTCTGGCTCTCATCTCTTCCACTGGTTCCGGTTTCTCGGGAGGGATAGGCTTCGACCCTTCCCTCTGCTCAAGGTATTTCTGCCTGAATGCATCGGATTCCGAATAGCTCTTTGCAAAAGCGCAAATTTGCTGAACCATCGCCGCACGTTCAGAAACCGGGGTCTTCTTCACCTGCTGCGTTCCCGGATACGAAAAGGTATTGCCGCTCAGACTCCACCAGATATAGTTACGGGCCTCTTCCTCCGGAATGCCAAGCTGCTTCATCACGTCTTTCGCATTCTCAAGCATGCTGAACCCGCTGTACGCAAGAATAGTCGCAGCAAGGATCACAACGGGAAAAATCTTTTTCATTGAACTACCCCAGGTGGTGAGAGTTGTACGAAGAGTCTGGCAAATCGCATCCCCTTCGCTTCCTATTTTCTTTTATTTTGGTTGCAGACGACTGCATTCGAGATATCCCGGATTGCTTTCTGGGCTTTCACAC
>DAIPLH010000153.1:4351-5062 GCA_036769325.1 Bacteroidota bacterium | reverse complement strand
GCGGACGCTATTGCCCGCGTCATCGAGCGGCGGGGGAGACAACAGCAATACCGAATTTTCCGGGTGAAACGGCGATGAGTCCCCCTCCAACACCACTCTTTGCCGGCAGACCGGTCGAGTACAGCCATTTCCCCGAGTCATCGTAGAGTCCGGCCGTTGCCATCACGGCGAGGACATAGGGAACATTCGCGGCATCGATGACTTTCTTTCCGGTCACAGGATTCTTTCCACCAAAAGCGAGTGTCGCGGCCATCGTTGCAAGGTCCTTCGCGTTGATGCCGATCGAGCACTGGCGGGTATAGAGGTCAACGGCCTGCTGCGGATTTGCCTTGATATATTCGTAGGCGTACATGAGGGCACCGATTGCCTGGTTGCGCTGGTTGGTCTCGGATTCAGACTTGTAAACATCTGCAAGGACAATGAGTGGTCGCCCGGCGCAATCATTGTGGATGCCGATGATTTTTCCCCAGACTTCATCGGCACTGGCCCCGCGCACCATGCTTGTGGCCGTGATTGCTCCCGGGTTCACAAGCGGATTCATCTCCGGACCACCAAGGTTTCTTGCAATCTCCACGCCGATGATCGACGACATTCAGCCCAGGGATCCTCACCAGCGGCTGGTCCTGCCCGAAGTATTTGGCCGCTATCGCATCGTGCGCCGGCTCGGCCAGGGCGGAATGGGAGCGGTGTTTTTGGCGCGCGATACGGAGT
>DAIPLH010000153.1:0-4341 GCA_036769325.1 Bacteroidota bacterium | reverse complement strand
GGCCAGCGATCGTCTCCGGACCCTGCTCATGGATGACCTGTGCCATGGTGAACACTTTGGAGATGGATTGAATCGACACCTCGGTGGTAACGTCACCCATCGAATGGACCTTCCCGTCAGCCGTTACCAGCGCGATGCCAAAGAGGTTTGGATCCACCTTTGCAAGCGCCGGGATATAGTCGGCATTCTTCCCTTCTTTGAGGTCCTTGTATTTTTCGTAGGCTGACTTCAGTGCCGCGTCAATCTTGTCCGCCGACGGTAATTGAGCCTGAGCCACAGAGACCGCCAGGATCGAGAAACCGATGAACAACCGGACCCGGAGAGATTTTGATGCAGCCATGAAAACCTCCTATTAAGGTGAGGAGAAACATTCCACTGTTGGGATCATGCAGACCCACTACCCGGACGACAGATGTCAGCCGAAGATTGGAACGAGAAGGAACAATTGAACAATCAATGCATTTGCAAGATCCACAAAGAACGATCCGGCAAGTGTGATAAGCAGGATCGCCTTGGGAGATGGTCCATACTTCTCTGCAAGCCTGTCCATTGTCGCCATTCCTACAGCCATCGAGCTCAGACCAAACCCTATAAATCCGCCGACGGTCAATGCAGCATCATAGTCACGTCCGAGCATTCGAAACAGCACCATGATCGCTATGGCGGTCGTGATCCCGATCTGTAAGATCACGTTGATCGCAAGGGGCAGAAAAACTCCTCCCATCGTCCACAGCTTCAGGCTCAATGCTATCTGACCACCGCGGTCGATCGGACCCTCGTCTAGCTTCGATCCAGCCAAATCGGCGACATTGGTAATCAGTACACCCCCGAGCATTGCCGTCAGAAACCCTGGCAACACCATACCTGCTGCCCTTGCCCAGCCATTGAAATGATCGCCGATCATGACTGCGACAACGATGAGCAGCACGGTGCGAAGCGATTGATCGACCGCCGAAGCGGCTGGTTGCTCTTCGTCCTGTTCCACGCCGGCGCTTTTCTTCGCCCGCTTCCTGGTGCCGCGCAGTCCGTTCGACTTCACAAGCCAACCGGTAATCGGACCAGCGACCAGGGCACCGGTGATGACAGCGAGAGTCGCTGCGGCCACGGCAACTTCGGGAGCATGGGTGATTCCGACCGACTGTGCCTCCTTTGCCCACGCGGCGGCAGTCCCCGGACCACCCACCAGCGAAATACTTCCGGCAAGCAAGCCATAGTACGGATGTGATCCGTTCACCACGGCCACCAGAATACCGGCAATGTTCTGCGCTATGATCATGAGAACCGTAGCGCCGCAGAGGATGACCAGGGGCTTGCCTCCTGCCTTGAGGGCCGAGAGTTTTGCGGACAAGCCCACGGTCGTAAAGAACATGAGGAGAAGAAAGTCGGACAGCTCCGAGGAAAAGAGAATCTCCACGTCGCCGTACGTCCGGATCACAGTGACACCAAGGGCAACAAGCACCCCGCCAATCACCGGCGAAGGAATGTCCAGCTTCTGAAGGACCACCAGTCGCCGGCAGAGCATTGTCCCAATGGCCAGTGCTGCAAGGCCCGCAGCCAGGGTTTCCAGTTCCGAAAGGGTAATGCTCTGCATTGATGCCAATCTCATGTTGAAGAAACCAGGACCAGCAAAGAATCCACTACCCTCCCCTGCAGTGGAAAGCGATACCTCTTACAGGGTCACGGAGAAATTGTATTTGAACGAAACCTGAAGTCGGTAATCATCGACAGTCCATCCGTCGCTGAAATTCTCGCGTCGTCCCCACTGAAGTTCGGCAGCCATCATGGCATTCGGGACAGGATAGTACATGATATTTGCAAGGGCATAATGTCCAAGGCTAAAAGCGCTGGGTAACTGCGCGTCCGAGTTGTCAATATCCACCATTGAGTATCCGACCGACGTGCTGAATTTTGTACTCCACATATGATCAAGAAATGCAACAGCACCCATTGCAGGCAGGGCCACACCCTTGACAGGTGCAACCGTATTGGCGGAGTCGCTCTCGACGCCGATATCTGCCGGGGCATCATTGAAATAGTTCTCAATTCCCTGACCATAGACAAACTGAAGACGCACAACATTATCATCACCCAACCTGATGTTTGAACTGAGATTGAGTCCCCATCCCAATGCATCGCCGCTCAGGTCAAACATATCCGTACCAAGATCTTCCCATTCTATCCGTCTGACGATTCCGGCAGCTTCGACATAACCAAATGACATCGCCATTCGGTACTCCGCCGAAAGGTCGGGAAGCGGGAAGTGCGGCATTACGTCATTCAGCTCCACGCGGGAGGCGTAGATGCCCTGGTCACCACTTGCTCCGGGCCGCTCCAGTGCAACGGTCAGCCTCGTATCTCCCTTTATCGGCATCCACCGGATCTGCACGTTCCGGAAAAACACCATTCCGCTCGGTCCCCAGTATTCGACGCTGTTCGGGAAGACATCGATATCCATGAACGGGGACCAGTACTGTCCTACACCAAAACAACCAAGTTCTCCGTACGCGTGCCGGAGTCGTATCGTCGTCTGACCAGCGTCAACGCCAACACCGAACATTTCGAACTCGAAGATTGTGAAGAGATCTCCCATATCGGTCGGCACGGTTGCCTTCACACCGAGCCGGGATTGGCGCACGCTGAAGTATGTATTACCATCCGGCCCGAACTGGCCCTCGAATGCCGGGAGCTTTGTCGGTCGCAACACGTCGAACCAGGCAGGGTCGACCTGTTTGAAATCATGTCCGACATCCGTCATGGCGAACCCATAAATTTCAAAAGTCTGGGTCGGGACCGGATCCTGGGCAGAGAGCTGAAGAGCGGATCCGATGAGGAGAAACGAAAGTAGGAGACGCCTTTTCATGTTTTGGCCCTTTCGTTGATATGTGAGAGGAATACTGAAGTACTTAACGCATGAGAAAACACTGCACTTACCTTGTCCTTCCGCCCGGTCCTCCCCTGCCTGGTCTTCCCCCGGGTCGTGGTCTGCCTCCCCGGTTCCCCCCCCGATTCTGAGGCTTTGATGGTCGCTTGCGCGGCTCAGAAACACCTTCGGCAAGAGCAGGCAGCGCCATCAGCAGGTCCTGATCAGGATGTATTGCAACCAGGTCGCGCCCGATAAACTTCTCGATGTCAGGGATCCCGTATGCTTCCGTTTCTGTGGCAAAGCTGACGGAGGTTCCGCTTGCGCCCGCGCGACCTGTACGGCCGATGCGGTGCAGATAATCCTGCGGATCCATTGGAAGGGAATAATTGACTACGTGGCTGACGCCATCGATGTGTAATCCTCGTGCTGCGACATCCGTCGCAACCAGGACTTTGAACTTTGCGTTCCTGAATCCTTCCAGCGTCCTCACCCGTTGCTCCTGGGAAACATCCCCGGAGAGGAGTCCGCACCGGATGCCGCGGGCTGTGAGCATCTCCTTGAGATGTTGAGTCTCATCCCTCCTGTTGGCGAACACCATCACCATTTCCCAGTTGCGCTTTGTAATCAGATTGTAGAGGAGCAGAAACTTCTCATCGTCCGTCGTTATATAGACAACCTGGTCGATTGAGGCGAGCGTAATATCGGTCGCGGGAACAACGTCGACCTCAATCGCATTTCGTGTCCATGATGCGGCGAGCCTGTTGACGTCCGGTGTCAGCGTCGCGCTGAAGAACAATGTCTGCCTCGAACCCTTCATGGGCGTGCTCTCGATAATCCGCCGGACATCGGGAATGAAGCCCATGTCGAGCATCCGGTCTGCCTCGTCGATCACAAGGATTTCAACTTTCGAGAGATCGATCTTCCCTTTTCGTTTGAAGTCAAGCAAGCGTCCGGGAGTTGCTGCGACGATGTCGATCTGTTCTGCCCGAAGTTGTTCCTGCTGGATGCCATACTCCATTCCGCCGAAGACAGCCATTGCTTTCTTGCCCGAGTACTTCCCAAGTGCCTTGGCGTCTTTCTCAATCTGCAGCACAAGTTCTCTCGTGGGTGCGAGGATCAGGGCCCGCGGTGTTCCTTTCTTTCCCTGCTTCTCCGCGGGTTTCCGGAGCAGGTGCGTAAGAATCGTAATCAGGAAAGCGCCGGTTTTCCCCGTGCCTGTCTGTGCGCGACCTGTAGCATCACGAGCCTTGAGTGTGTGCGGCAGAATGCCAGCCTGAATGGGTGTACAGTAGAGAAACCCGAGATCATGGATTGCGTGCATGATCTCCACCGGGAGGTCAAGGTCATGGAAACGTACCTTGCCGGCTTCCGGCTCGACATCAAATTCTGAAGCATTCCATGGAACAGCAGCGATCTCCTCCTTTCGCACCCTTCTGGGATGCTGGGGTCCCGGTTTCCTTGATTGAACCGTTGTGCCC
>DAIPLH010000508.1:0-2001 GCA_036769325.1 Bacteroidota bacterium | reverse complement strand
CACCATATTCTCCCGCTGGTAAAGGAGAACATCAATCCGGGTGTCGTGCAGACGTTGCAGCGATCCGCCGAATTGTTCCGTGAACTCGAAGCGTTCCTGACGTATTCGACGGCGCAGAGTTTTGAGATGATGGTTGCAAAGAGGAACGAGGAGGAGTTGCACCTTGCGATCCCACGTTTGCGGAGCAACCCTGTGCTCCTCCAGCAGTACATCATCATGCTCGCGGGTGAGCAGTTCGCAGGACGACACCTTGAGTATGAGCAGGTGCAGGGCATTCTGAACCTTACGGAAGGATTGACCGGATCCTGGGTTGCTCTCTCACGGGACTACGTTGTGTTCAGAGACCGGGAGAACCTTGTGTTCAGGAAGACTGAGGAGCCACCCGAGTTCCATGTCTCCGTCCAGCCAAACCACCGGTATGAATTCGACATGTTTCATTTTTCATCTGAGATCGTGAAGGGGAATGATGTTACCCTGGGAAATGGCAACGGGAGCGTCGAATATGTCGACGCCGAACGGATCGGAGCCGATCCTCTGGTGTTGCGGACATGGGAAGATGGAGATGCTTTTATTCCGCTCGGGATGAAAACCATGAAGAAGATCAGCGATTTTTTTGTCGATGAAAGAATCCCGATCTATGAAAAGCACCGCATCCCGATTCTGGAGACGCGGAAGGGAGAAGTGGTGTGGGTCTGCGGACACCGGATCGATGATCGGTTCAAGGTAACCGACGAAACGAAGCATTTTATGAGGCTGGAGTTTTCAAAGGCACGTAACGATTCGCATGGTCGGCAGAAGCAGGGGTAGCGATCCGGAGTTTCGGGTTTTGCTGGGGGAACGGCGCATCAAAGCCGGGGTTCGGAGAATTGCCATACGAATCGGAAAGGACTATAGGGGAACCGTTCCGGTGTTCGTTGGAATACTGAACGGTTCATTTGTTTTTCTTGCGGATCTTGTCAGAGAACTCGTGCCCTCCAACTAAGTACTTCTACAAAAAGGGGCACAGTGCTCGATCCAACAGTCACTTACGGTCTTGTCAAGTCTAATCATTTTGTTGGATCGGGACTGGATGAAGAATGTGAGGTGGAGTTTCTCAAACTTTCGAGTTATCGTTCAGGTGTGACGCGACCGGGAAGTATCCGCCTGGTACGGGATATCGGGACCGGACTGAAAGACACTTTGTAGCGGGCTCGACTACGGCCGCAGAATGAGAAACAAGAGATCGATTTACACGCTGGCGAGGTCAGATTGAGAGAGGAGTTGAATTGACTATGGAAGAGAAAAAAAAGAATAGCAACGGCTCAGGGCCGTCTGAACGAAAACGCACCGGGAGCCGGGGGCGGCAGAAACCTCCCGAGCCACCGAGACAGGATGATGATTTCAACTGGAACCGCGTGCTCAAAGTGGTTCTCAGCTGGTCAGCGGTCATCCTGGTCGTGTTTCTTGTGATGTCCCTGTTCAAGAACAACAGCCCGGCCGAGATCGAGGTCTCGTACACCGAATATCAGACGTTCCTGACGAACGGCGCAATTGCCGAGGCAACCGTCCGTAAGTCCGATCTGATGAACTTTGATTTCCACGGTATCATGAAGCAAAAGGAAACGATCATCCGGAACGGGAGCGAGGTTTCCTTCCAGAATTTCACGCTGACACTTCCGATGCTCGATACATCCGTGGTGAATGAGTGGACCGCGAAGGGAATCAAGTTTACGGTTACACGCGAGGACAATACATGGGTCAGCGCTCTCCTCGGAGCGCTTCCCTGGCTGCTCCTTCTTGTCCTCTGGTTTATCATCATGCGGAGGATGCAGGGCACTGGTCCGAAGGGGATTTTTTCGTTCGGCAAAAGCCGGGCAAAGATGATCAATGAAGGTCAGCCGCGCGTAACGTTTGCTGACGTCGCGGGTGCTGATGAGGCGAAAATGGAGCTTGCCGAGGTGATCGAGTTTCTTCGTGAACCGACCAAGTTTCAGAAACTCGGCGGCAAGATCCCGAGGGGTG
>DAIPLH010000152.1:4565-7063 GCA_036769325.1 Bacteroidota bacterium | reverse complement strand
TTTGCGTTAATCCGGGGGCAGGATGGGTTCTATGACACGCTGTTTGAGGAGGTGGACAAATCCGGACTTCCAGCCCAAACAGAGCACGCCATTTTTGAACTGACGCGGCGCCATGTCGCAGTGCTTGAGCGATACATCAGGAAGTATCCGGACCAATGGCTCTGGATGCACAAGCGCTGGAAGCACAAGGAGGCAATCCAGGAAAAACCGCAAGAAGGCAACGGAGAATGAGCTCCCGCCGGATTGTCGTAATCCACACCGCCTTTCTTGGAGACACGATCCTGGCCCTCCCGATGGTACAGGCATTGAAAAGACACATTTCGGATTCTTTCGTTTCGTTTGTTGCCATTCCCGCATCCTGCGCGCTGTTGGCGAATCATCCTTCGATCAATCAGGTTATCGAATATGATAAAAGAGGAAAATCCAGGGGTCTGAGAGGATTTCTGAGGTGTGTCAAACAACTGAAGGAGGGAAGGTTTGATACAGCAATTGTTCCGCATCGATCTCTGAGAAGCGCTCTGCTTCCATATCTTGCACGCATTCCTGCCCGTATTGGATTCTCGACGAGTGCCGGGAGATTCCTGTACACTGCGACGATCCGGTACGAATCGGAAAAGCATGAAATCGATAGAAATCTTCAACTGCTCGCGCCATTAGGAATCGAGGCCCCTTTCGAACTTCCCCTGCTCTATCCTTCGGGCGAGGATCGGAAGGCTGTTGATCAGTTGCTTGCAAAACAGTTCGGACCGACAGTTCAACCGGACCACCTGGTAGCAATTGCTCCCGGATCCATCTGGAAAACGAAGCGGTGGCCCGCGGAGAATTTTCGGAGGTTGACAGAGCTTCTGACTGACGCGGGAGAGAACGTTGTCCTCGTGGGAAGCAGTGGTGACAGAGCGCTGTGTGATAGTGTCGCGCATGGAGGCAAAGAGGCAAATGTCCTGAACACCGCGGGACAGCTTTCCATTCTCCAATCGGCCGAAGCCATCCGGAGAACGGCTGTCCTCGTGTCCAACGACAGCGCTCCGATGCACGCAGGAGTGGCAATGAGAACACCGGTGGTTGCAATCTTTGGAGCGACCATTCCCGAGTTTGGTTTTGCACCCGCCGGAGAGAACGACAGGATTCATCAGACAATGGGACTGACCTGCCGGCCCTGCAGCATTCACGGCGGCAATGAATGCCCGATCCGAACATTCGACTGCATGCACCGGATCGCGCCAGAGGATGTATTCCGGTCTGTCATGGACATTCTGGAGGGAAAGCGGACGAGGGCCGATCATCTACAAAAAGGAAGTACGACATGAGGAGATCACTCTTCGCCTGCATTTTGTTGTCCTCAGTTTGGCTGGCGACCTCACTGGGTACCGCCCAGGTCAGCGAGAACCTGCAACAGTGCTTCCTTGACCTCAGGAGCGATGCCGTTGTGATGAACATTTCGGCCCATCCGGACGACGAGGATGGCTCCACTCTTGCCTACTACAGGATGAAGTTCGGTGTTCAAACATATTCAATTCTCTTTACGCGCGGTGAAGGGGGTCAGAATGAGATCGGCCCCGAGCTTTACGATGAACTCGCAGTGATCCGGACAGAGGAGACGCTGAGAGCAGGGAAGATCCTGGGGGCCCACGTTGACTTCCTCAACTTTCCCGACTTTGGCTTTTCAAAATCCGCGACAGAGGCATTCCGTTTTTGGGGTGGAAGGGAGGAGGCTCTTCGCAGGCTTGTTTACTTTGTCAGAAAGTACAAGCCTGACATACTCTTCACCAATCACAGTACAGGAGGGGGTCACGGTCATCACCAGGCCGTTGCAGTGACTGCGATAGCCGCTTTCGATGCGGCAGGCGACTCAATGATGTTCCCTGAACAACTCAAGCAGCAGGGTCTTTCAACCTGGCAGCCCGGCAAACTGTACGTTCGAACGTTTATGCCGGCAGGTGGCCGACCCGACGTTACGCATCGGACTGGCGATACCCATGTACCATCAGGCAAGTCCTATGCGGAGATTGCTTCCGCGGCTCTTCGGGAACACAAGTCGCAGGGAATGGAGGGTTCGAACCTGGCGAGATCTACCGGAGGGTTCACGTATTACAGGATTGGGAGGACAATCAGTGCCTATCCTTCAGACACAACGAGTTTTCTGGGAGGCATGTCCATTTTCCCGGGTGTTGAAACAGGTCAGCTGAAGAACATCAGAGCTGCTATCGATAGCCTGAGCCCTGACATGAAGCCAGAGGAGCTGGTCACTCGTTGCTCGAGGGTTCTTCCCATGATCAGAACGGAGGTCGACGCAGCTGCTACGCCGCGCCTTGCACGAATCCTCCGTCAATGGGAGCAAGAGCTTGAACGATTGGTCATCGCAGTTTGTGAGATCGCTCTGAGTGCGATCCCGGGTGATTCCATTCTTGTCGCGGGACAGGAAGTAGTTCTCAAAGCTTCGGTGGCTTCCAGCAAATGCCGGGTGGGCCTCGAGGATGTCCGTTTGTTTCCCGCTCACG
>DAIPLH010000152.1:0-4555 GCA_036769325.1 Bacteroidota bacterium | reverse complement strand
CACGGCTGGAAGAAACGGGACGCCGCGAGTGCCAATGAGGGCCGGAGTGCAACATCCATGCAGCTTCGTCTTAGTCCAGACACTTCTACGGCACGCACGCTCCCAAGAGTGACCCAGCAATACAGACCGATAGAAGAAGATGATGCGACTCTTGTCGAATTCATACTGAATATCGACGGTCGACGGGTCGCCGTTACAAAATCGATTGTCCTCGATGTCGCACCACCGCTCGAGCTCACGGTGCTGCCACGGATTGCGTGGTTGCCCCTCACAAGATCGTCTGACGGAATTGAGTTCGACTACACCATCGTGAACCGCTTTCCTCACAAGATTGCGGGATCGATCGATATCCAGAGCCCACCTGGATGGCGGGGAGACCCTGAATCATTTCTTATTAAGGCTGAGGATGGTTCGACCTCAGGCACGATGGGTATTGTGGCCGGTTCTGGCAATGTACCCGAAGGCACCATCAGGTTTGTGTCACAATATGCCACCACATCCTGCGACATAAGGCTCCTGGATGTCAAGGTGGCAACAGGTGTCAGGCTTGGTATCATCAGGAGCTATGATACGACCATTGAGACGGTGGCGCGAAACCTCGATGTTCCGTTCACCATTTTCGATCAGAAGGAAATCGCCACAGGCGATCTTTCCCGTTTTTCGTCAATTGTTATTGATATCAGGGCCTACGCGGTACGGGACGACCTGGTGGAAAACAATGAACGTCTCCTTGAGTATGTTCGAAATGGAGGAAACCTTATTGTTTTCTATCAGAAGACTCAGGATTGGAAAAAGGAGTATGCTCCGTATCCCTTCGACCTGACCCGGGCGCGAATCACGGATGAAGAGGCCCCCATGACAATCCTGCAGTCTCAGCATCCGTTGGTGATGCGACCAAACATCATCGGGCCGGAAGACTGGACAGGGTGGGTTCAGGAGCGAGGCGTCTATTTCCCGGACAATGTTCCACCGGAATACGTCAGAATCCTTTCATCACACGACTCCGATGAACCTCCGCTTGATACCGGGTTGCTCGTTGCAGATGTCGGTCGTGGATCGTACATGTTTACCTCCTATGTTTGGTACCGTCAGATGAAAGAAGCGAACCCGGGTGCTCTGCGGTTCTTCGCCAACATGATATCGTATTCGCGTGATCAGAAATGAAGGACTGGCCGGTCAGATTGCTTTGGGTTTTCCTCGCGGCATGTACGACGCTCACATGCACAGGGACCGGACAAAAAGAGCTTGTTGTGTACTCGCCTCATGGTAAAGAGATGTTGTCGGCGTTTGAGAAGGACTTTGAACGCAGCCACAACGGCATCGATGTTCAATGGCTGGATATGGGGTCACAGGACGTGTACGACCGGATCAGGACCGAACGCAATAATCCTCAGGCCGATGTATGGTGGGGAGCGCCGTGGCTGATGTTCATGCGCGCCGAGAAAGAAGGGTTGCTCGAGCAGTACCATCCTACCTGGAAAGACTCAATCCCAAATGAATACAAGAGTGACAGCGGGTTCTGGTATGGGACATTTATCACGCCGGAAGTCATCATGTACAACAACCGGGTGGTCCACGAGAATGAAGTCCCCCGTGATTGGGACGACCTGCTGGATCAGAAGTGGAAGGGGAAGATCCTAATCCGGTACCCGCTTGCATCCGGAACAATGAGGATCATCTATTCGGCGCTGATTCAACGGGCAGGACGCCTCTCGGGTCGAGGGCCGGAGTCGGGATTTGCATGGCTCCTTGCATTGGATGCAAACACCAAAGATTACACGGCTGATCCGACACAACTCTACATCAGGATAGCACGCGAAGAAGGCGCACTCACTCTCTGGAACCTTCCCGACGTCATCATTCAGCGGGAAGTGAACAAATACCCGTTCAGTTTTGTAGTGCCGGCGAGCGGGACTCCGATGATCGTGGATGGGATTGCAATTGTTCGTGGAACCGCTCTGAAGGAAGAGGCTATTCGCTTTTACGAATTCGTGACCTCAAGGGAGGCGCTTGAGATTCAGGGTGAAAAATACTACCGGATTCCTGCACGGTCCGACGTTCAAAAACCGGCCTGGCTCGGAGCAGTTGCACTACAACAAATGGATGTTGATTGGGGAGAGATTGCCGTTTCGGAGAAAGATTGGATGAAGCGGTGGGATGAGACGGTGAAGGGCCAGGGTGGACAGTGAGTGACGGACTCGTTCCGACCAGGGCGCCCCGATGTCTGTCCTGAAATTCCGTAATCTGTCGAAACACTTCGGACAGCGCGCTGCAGTTGTCAATGTCGATGTCGAAATAGAGGCAGGTGAGTTCTTTTCTGTCCTGGGTCCAAGCGGGTGCGGAAAGACAACTCTCCTCCGCATGGTGGCAGGATTTGAAAAGCCATCGTCAGGACAGATTCTTCTGGGTGAGCGAGACATCACCCGCCTTTCCCCGGGTGAGCGTGGTGTCGCAATGGTTTTTCAGAATTATGCGTTGTTTCCCCGGATGAACGTCTTCGACAACGTTGCATTCGGGCTTGAGGTGAAACGCCTCCCACGCCAGGAGATTCAGAAGAGGGTAATGCGGGCGCTTGAAGGAGTACATTTGCAGGACCGCCACAGGTCCTCTGTTTCTGAGTTGAGCGGCGGTGAACAGCAACGGGTTGCGGTGGCCAGGGCGATTGTGGTTGAACCGGCTGTCTTGCTCTTCGATGAACCCCTCAGCAATCTCGATGTTGCTCTGAGAAGCACAACGAGGCGGGAGATCAAAGAGCTCCAAAGTCGCCTGGGAATTACAACTCTGTATGTGACTCACGACCAGTCGGAAGCTATGAGCCTCTCAACGCGTGTAGCCGTCATGCGAAACGGGACGTTTCTTCAGGTCGGATCTCCGGTGGAGACCTATGAAAGACCGGAGTCATCGTTTGTAGCGGAGTTCCTTGGGTCAGCCAACCTCCTTACGGGGAGGATTGACCAGGGAACAGGCTCATTCTCAGTTGCAGGCAGCACATTTGTTATCCCCCGCGAATTGGTTGGCCGGGTCGGCAATGAGGTCATTGCAGCCATCAAGCCTGAGAGCATTGTTCCCCTGCCTGCAGGCCAGGGAGACGGAATTACGGGTGTCGTACAATCGGTGGAGTTTCAGGGGTTTGCCATCACGCTGCTTGTGAGGTTCGGAGCAACGATCGTTCGTTCGACTTTTCCCGTTACCACGGTTCCCCGGATTCCCGCGATCGGCGAGACCCTTTATTTCAGGATTGATTGGCCGCGTTGTTCGTTTTTCGATCAAGAGAAATGAGCAAGGGTATTTCCACCGGAGTTATTGTCTTCCTGATCATCCTTCTTGGGTTGTTCGTCTACTATCCTCTCCTTGGGGGCATCGCCTCCGCTTTCGTCGAAAATGGCCGCTTCAGCATCAGACAGTTTGCCGGCATGTTCGCGGAAACCAATGCTTCAACCTCAGAAGCAATCCGGAACTCAGTCGCAGTATCGGTGCTGACCGTACTTTTTGCCGGCATGATGGGAACCTTGCTGGCCGTAGCAACTTCGCTGACACGATTCCGCTTCAGGCGGATTGCCTCTGCACTGGCTGTCGTGCCAATCGCGATGCCTCCTCTTGTGGGGGTCATTGCTCTTCTCTTTGTGTTTGGGGAAGGGGGAATTATCCCCCGGCTTGCAGGAGATCTGGTTGGTGAAGGGGCGCCGCTGTTTGCCCTTCGCGGATTCTGGGGAATCCTTGTCATCCATGTCTATGCGTTCCATGTCTACACGTATCTCTTCGTTTCAACGGCTCTGCGGGAGATAGATCGTTCCCTGATTGAAGCAGCACTGGTCCTTGATGCGTCCCCCGGCCGGATCTTCTTCCGTATAATCCTTCCCGAGCTGAAGCCTGCGCTTCTCGGCGCCGCGACACTCACTTTCATGTCCAGCATGGCCTCCTTTTCAGCCCCGTTTCTCCTGGGCGGCGGGATGTCCTTTCTCACGACAATCATCTACTCGACCAAGCTGAATGGTGATCTCGACCTTGCCAGTGCGCAATCGACATTCCTTCTTCTGATATCGATCCTCTTTTTTATTCTGCTCACACTCTCGTCCAAAAGGACAGGAGGGGAAACTGCACGCAAGGGCGCTGCAACGCCCTGGGTTCCGGGATTTACCCCTTTTGTGGCGAGGGGGTTGATCCTGGGGGCCCTGATCGTGCTCTTCCTTGAATTCCTTCCAGTCCTTTCTCTTCTCTTGATTTCCTTTGCGAAGGAAGGATCGTGGACATGGGAACTCCTTCCTTCGGCTTATACGGTTGAAAACTATACAGCTTTGCTTACCCAGGCCGGCATCTTTCTTCCGGTCAGGAACAGTGTGTCCATGGGGGTTCTGACGGTCATTGCATCCATTCTTGTGGGAACGACGGCGGCTGTCGTGATCACCAAAGGAAGATTCAGTCGCTTCCGGGGCATTCTTGATCCGTTGCTCACCCTCTCGTTTGCAATTCCGGGAACTGTGATCGCGATCTATCTCATTGTTGCGTTTGCAGAGCCGCGGGTGATCACAGGTGGTCAGGTTCTTGTGGGAACCTT
>DAIPLH010000507.1:0-2004 GCA_036769325.1 Bacteroidota bacterium | reverse complement strand
TCCGACCTGAGCAGATCACCCTTCGCAGATGCCTTCCGGAAGTAGTCAATCCCTTTCTCGCGGTTACCTGACATTCCAGCCAGCCAACCCAACGCCGCCTGGAAGCCGGTCAGCCTCGACGGATAGTACTCCAGGACACCGAGGCCGATATAGGCGTCATAGAAGGTTGAATCCTCTTTGAGAACTTCTTCCAGGTAGTCTTTGCTCTTCCAGGCAGCCCAATACGCATCCCAGAGTTCCTGTCTCATGACGTACGCCCTGCTGATCAGTCCATACGCCGATCCGATGATGAACTTTCGGTCCGTGGTTTTCGCCTGTTTCTCCCCGAGTTCAATCGCCATCAGTCCATTCTCCAGGAGAAGATTCAGGACCGAGTCGCGCGGAACGGGCTGTTGGGAAAAATAGCGCATGTAGAACAGGTGATGCGCCTTGAGGAAGTAGGGCTCAGGAGAGTCTGGCTGCTTTGCTATGAAGAGATTGATGAGCGAATCAGCACTGGAGAGCCGGCCGTTGTAGAGAAGGGAAACAATCTCCCGCCCGTCGACTTCGGATCCAGCATGAGTGGTAGTGGTAAGAGCGAGGATAAGAACTAGGAGAGTCGCTTTCATTCCTGCCTCCGGGTTGTTAGCCCCGAAATACGGCCTTATGACGATCGAAGTTTCGCCAGACCGCGTCGCGTTCCTTGAGGGGAGCAGAGGGAAGGATCCCCAAACCGGGCCTGGGGGATGACGAGAATGTGTAATAGAATCACAGTCCGCCCTTGTAGCCCGGTCCAGGATACTATGGGAGCTTTTTCTACTTCAGCAGAATCATTTTCTTCAACAGCCGTGAACCACCATTTTCGAGGACTGAGAAATAGACACCATCTGCAAGGTTCCTTCCGTCGAACTCGGCTGTATGAGCTCCGGCCGCCATTGGTCCATCGACAAGCAGTGCGACTTCCTGACCCAGTACATTGAAGACACTGAGCTTCACGTGAGAATCGCTGGCTATGTTGAAGGAAATGCGTGTGGTGGGGTTAAACGGGTTCGGGAAATTCTGGTGGAGGGTGGTCTGTTCAGGGATTGATTCGGGTTCAACGACAGTTTTCAGGGTCTGGTCAGGCAATTCCATCGGTGCGAAACTTGGGTTACCCGTGATGGCGATATCATCGATGTAGACTCCTTCACTGCTTCCGGAAGAGTTGGAAAGAAAAACCCAACGGAAATAGAATGTTGAGCCGGCATTGGAAGGAACGGCGACTGTGCGCTGTGTCCAAACCTGTGACCCGGACCCGCTCCCGGAAAACCGTTCGATCTCGATCCACTGTGAGCCTGATTTGTACTCGAGACGTACATAGTCGTTTGAACTGTCTGTCTTGTACCAAACCCAATACTTCATTTGTACGCCCGTATATCCATCGACCTCAACTCCATCCTTCTTGTCCATATATGTATTCTCACTCACATCATAGGTCTGTCCGGATATGTTGCTGTTGTCAGCGCAATACGCACTCTTTGTGCCACTGTGCACTCTTGCTCCGCTGCTGTTTGACTGGTCTCCCCAATAGTCTTTTCCCCCATTTCCATTCCAATCATCGGTTGACCAGGAGCTCCCGGGAACAACGTTTGTCTCAAAGCCTTCAGAGAGTATCGTTACAACCGGGGCAGTTTGCGTGATCGAAAAATTCGAATTGCTCTGATCTATTACTGTTGGACTCGCAACGTCGGAAACGCGAACCATCGCCGTCGATGTTGCTATGTTGGGAACGGTCCAGGAGTAACTTCCATCGTTTGTGGTGCTCGTTTGAATGACGGTCCATGTCGTCCCGTTAGTTGTGTACTCGAGCTTGACATTGCTGATCCCACTCGTCGTCTCCCACATAATGTCTCTCACGGAATCAGAAACCAGGGTTTCTCCGCCGTTGGGATAGACGATGCCTACCATCTTGTTTATTCCATCTCCCCCTACGCCTGTAGAATAGGAATGCAGCCATTCTTCGAGGTTCGTGTATCCATCGCCATC
>DAIPLH010000506.1:0-2010 GCA_036769325.1 Bacteroidota bacterium | reverse complement strand
CATCCTAACGGAGCCGGGCGTGGGCTACCGCTTACGCGACGATACCTAATCGAGCCTCGTCGGAATTGGCTTCGACAAGTTAGTGCCCGGACCGGTGCGCAGAAACGGCATGAACATCGCCCCGCCCGTGTCCACGCCGTACCCGGCCTCTTTGCGCCCGCTGAAGATCATGATGGCCCATACTTGAGTGAATCATTCCCAGTACGGCTGGATCTCCAAAAAGTTAAAGGCCTGCTCCTGACCAAAAGGGTCGCCCGGTGCCGGTGTACTCGGCCAATCCGAAACAATCACTTTGGCCGTCCTGCCTTTAGCTCTAAAAACGTTCCAATGATAGGTGATCCAAACCGGTATGGTGGGTTCCGGGTTGGACGAATACATCTCGGCGAATGAACGCTTCGTATCGACATCGACGCCTTCCAGGACGATCGAGCCGGTGAACCTGGTTGCTTCCTGCAATTTCTTGGCTTTTGGATTTAACAAATCATTGTAATCGCAGGAAAACATCTTCATCGAATAGAGCCTGCCCGGTTCAAGATCCCTAATTGTCTGTGAAAATCTGTTCGGTCCCTTTGCACTCCTCTTCATCCAGAGAAACGTGTCTCCGATATGCTCCGGGTCGGCCGGACGGCCGAGTCCCATATAACGACCCTCGATTCTGCCGTATCTCGGAAAACTCTTGGCCGCGATGCTCCTCTCTTCTGCGGGATGCAATGCCCAGCCCTCGGTGCCTTTCTCGAAATCCGCATTATGGATATGGGCAAGAAAAAGAGGATCTTTGGTCAGCATCTTGGTTTTGCCTTCAATGGCATAATGCCGGTAGAGCTTGCCCACAAATCGCACTGTTTCCTCGTCCGCCAAAACGGATGTCCACCATTCCAGGCCGCCGATGCCTGACATCAGCGGATGATTGGCCACGGTATTCATCTGCTGGTCCATCCAGACGTGGTAATCGACGTTCGGTTGTTTGTTGATACCTCCGGGCGGCATGGAGAACAGGCCGAAAACAACGATCATCTGTTTCTTCACTCCTGGTTCCTTGGCTTCCCAATCGGCGATGCCATCGACGAACGTTTGCAAGGCATCTTTGGAACCCTCTTCGCTGGACATCTCATGAAGATAGCGTTCGAGGGCGACGCGATAGCCGCAGTCCATCAGCGCTCGTATGAAGTTGGTGCCGATCACCTCCTGGTTCAGTTTCTTGCCGCTGCCACCCACGTAGGCATAAAGCGTCTTGTTCTTAAAACGCTCGTCGGCACGCATTCTCTTGATGGCTGTCCCGTACAGTTCGTACTGTTGTCGTTCCTGCTCCATTCGTGCGCGGCGTCTGGGAGTCATCGTCTCGACCCATTCTGAAACAGGTCTATTGACGATGAACTCATTGATAATGATCCCGTCCAGGAAAGGAGCCCTGTCATAGAAACCGGTCCAGTATTTGAAATGATCCTCAGCTGTCTTGCCCTGGGAATCGATGCCGGCTTCCGCGACGAACCGTTTGCCCTGACGATGCCAATCACGAATCACAGACTCTGGAACCTTCATATTGTTGGGAACGATCAAAGTGGTGATATTCGGCAGAATATCCGCCTGGAGAAATTCCATGTCATAAAGGCCATACGATTTGATCTCCGGGTTGAATCCCAACCCGCAATGGATGAGTTCGGGCACGGTCTTCACCACCAGTCTATCCACGCTGCTGTCGCCCTGGCACTCCACCTGGATCGTGTGTTCTCCTTTGGTCACATAACGCATCGCTTCACCACGGGGGTCGCTCTCGGCGTCATGGACAATTACGATATCGCCTCCGGACTCCTTATCCAGAATGACCCTGGTCGTTCCCTTGCCCTGGCAAATTGAAGAAATGAAAATCCAGCCATCACCCGATCGTGTGAACGTGAATGGTTTGGTGGACGTTGACAGCGAAGAAACGTCGAGCAACTCCGACACGAGATTGTTCAGCTTCCTCTCTTCAGAAAGAACGATCTCCGCAAATGCACAAACACAAACAGCAAT
>DAIPLH010000151.1:0-7093 GCA_036769325.1 Bacteroidota bacterium | reverse complement strand
CTGCGCTTCGAAGGATATTATCAGGATGAAAAGAGGGGACTTGACAAAGATCCTGCGCTATTGCATGCACCACAGAATACGGACCTTCAGGCCGGCGTTGGATATGGGAGCTACATCGCGGCGTACTACAAACTGTCCAGACAGCGGGATCTTCTTCCAAACCCGAAATATGACCGTCAGGATGAAACGTTTGTGTTTTACGTCGGTGCCAATTATCAATCCGGCTCCGTCTTCGCCACCCTTGATGTCGGTCGAACTGAGGAGCTTCTGCTCGGCCGTTCCTATCCGTTGAGGCGTCTTTCACTCTCTTCCCGGTTTCAGCCGGACGCGTCTCAGGGATATAGTGCCTCTCTTGAGTACGGCTCAACGAAAGACCTGTTCACGGAGCTGGGTCGCGAGGGAACGTCATGGAGTATCTCTGGCTGGTTTCATCTTACGGGATCATTACAACTCCAGGCAGGCGTCTATCAAAGCTGGACCATTGCTCCGTTCAGGCAGATGAACACTCTTGGAGATGCGACAATCGAGTACACACTCCCGTTTGGCCACAGGGTATCGGTGATGGGGAGAATCAACAGCATCTCCTCTTCATTTGAGTCGGACAACGTGGCGTATTCATTTGAGTATGTGGTTCCTTTTACAGTCAGTTTCTCGAAAACCCCTGAAGGGGGAAGTCTTGAAGGAAGAATCCATGATCTCGAGTCGGGGCTCGGGTTGAGCGATGTTGTCATCTATGCAGGAGATCAGGTGGCTGTAACCGATGCAAATGGACAATTTGAGTTTCCGAACCTCAGGGAAGGGACCTATGATATCTCGGTCGACCGCGGTATCATAGGCCCGGATCGGATTCCAAGTGAGATCCTTCCCTCAAATCTTCAAATGGTGGATGGATTGAAACGGCACCTCGCGATCGGGATAACACAGTCAGGAACAATCTCAGGTCAGGTGATTGGTTACCATGAAGAGCCTGCCGTTATTCCTGACAATTCTTCGAGGAGTGAGGAAAGGCTCAAAGGAGTCACCGTGGAGTTGAAGAGTGAATCGGAATTGTTCAGGAGAGTCACGGACGGGCGGGGACGATTCTCTTTCATGGACCTTCGACCCGGAAAATGGCAGATCAGGGTTGTTGGAGATGATCTGCCGGCGGAACTTCAGATTGCAGGAATGGAGAGAGCGATCGATTTGAGGCCTGGTCAGACTGTTGAAACGGGGCTGGAGTTTGCATCGACAAAACGGCAGATCCGTCTGCTGCATGAAGGGACGTTGCTGAAACTGAAATAAATCCAGCCTAAACCCCCTCGAACTTGAGCGCAAGCATGGTGATGTCGTCTGCCTGAGGAGCACCCTGCGCAAAACTCTCCAGCCCATCGAGCATTGATTTGATGATGTGTTGAAGTGACTCCCCTGCGTTCGTCTTCAGATGATCTACCATCCGATCATCACCAAAAAGATTCATCTCCTTGTCATTCGCTTCAACCACCCCGTCGGTATACAGGAAGAGCTTTTCGCCCGGTTTGATTTCTACTGTATTAGACTCAAAAACAATGTCCGGGAGTAGCCCGACAAATGGACCGCCAATCATCTCCAGCAATTCAGTCGTACCGTCCGGCCTGACTCTGCATGGAGGATGGTGACCTCCGTTGCAGTAAACAAGTTCCCCGGTTGAAGTATTAAGCACGCCATAGAAGAGGGTAACAAACATCGACGCTTTGTTTTCCGGTATCAGGAGATCGTTCACTCGAATGAGGCATTCACCGGGGTCCCTTAGTTGGTTGGCGACCGCCCTCAGCAACGTTCGACTCATTGCCATGAAGATTGCGGCCGGGACTCCCTTTCCCGAAACATCCCCAACGACCAGGGCAAGGTGTTGATCGTCAAGGAGGAAGAAATCATAAAAATCACCTCCGACCTCTTTTGCGGTGATCATTTCCGCATAGACATCAAATTCCTTTCTGTCTGGAAACGCGGGGAATGTCCTTGGTACAATGGACTGTTGAATTCTTGTAGCCAGATTCAAGTCCCGCCGGACCGACACCAATTGATCATGTTCTTCGATTGCCATTCGGGTTTGCTGAACGTGATCCAGGGTTTTCTGGATGGTTGTTTCCAGGTCCGTGAAATCAATGGGTTTCGTAACGAAATCAAAAGCACCACGGTTCATGGCAGTCCGGATATTCCCCATATCACCATAAGCGGAGACGACAACCGTCTTAAGAAGGGGATTCTTCAGCTCATTGATTCTCTGGAGAAGCGTAAGGCCATCCATCTCCGGCATGTTAATATCTGAAAGGACAAGGCAGACATCCGGGTTTTCTCCGATTTTCGTCAATGCCTCCGATCCACTTCGTGCAAAGACCAGATCGAACAGGTTGTCTCTGATCTGTCTCCTGAATTTCATCTTCATGAGTGACTCGACATCCGGTTCGTCATCAACAAATAGCAGTTTTACAGCCATAGAGATTGAATCCTTGCGAAGATGGGAGAAACGAGCAAAGAAGTTTACCTGGGTATTTAATGTATCTATTCCACTCCTCGGCTGCAAGATAGTGCAGAAGCATTTGGATTTCTGGTCCTGCCGCGGTATATTGTCATGATTCCTCCCTGAACGCCATTCCAAATTACCTTACACTTTCCAGGAGCAGTATGACTCAGTTGATGAAGTACACCCTGACAGCCCTGTCGATCCCAATCATTTCATTGTTCATTGCTGGTTGTCAGTCAAAAACGGATGAAGTGGTCAGTCCGAACGACGGCACACGAGGGGTATCTCTCTCGGGTTTGGAACCCAACAACGTATTGTTCCTTACTTTTGATGTTGTCTTCACAGGGAGGACATTCAACGGAACGTCGACCACATTCTCCTACACGGTCTCGGGACCGAGACGTGACCTGCATTTCAGACTTGGATGGCCGGTGACTGAATGTACTCAGGCACCCGTTTCCTGGACACCTGTAAGCGGAGCCACCGGAAACAACGATTGCTGTATCAACCCGGGCATCGAGTGGCATCCGGCACTCGGGTCTGACCCATTCGTGACGTATTATTTTACCTACACTTTCAACGGGGACATCCCGGTAGGCATTGTCCCTGCGTCAGTGAAGAGTAATTCAGATCTGGTCGTCGGCGAGATTGCGGGACCTGGATCTCCCGAATACCTGGTCTCGGGAAACGTTTTCCAGGACGCAAACACTAACGCAACGCTGGATGCTAATGAGACGTTCATTACTGGCGTAACCATCAACCTCCGAGAAAATGGAACAGTTACTTCCAGCACCACGAGCAACGCAAGCGGGTATTATGAATTCTCCGTCCCCTGCGGGACTTACTCGGTGGAACTGGACACAACAACTCTGACAGGTACCGATAAGACCTACTTTGTTGCAACAACGGCCCTTTCGCACTCCGTCTCAGTTGGTCCGGATTCACCCGGAAACAGCTTTGGTTTTGATGTCAACACGACAAAGCTTCTCAGTGACCTTAATGCAAAGACGTTGCCTACAACGGGTTTGAACGCAGCGTTCTGGAAGAAGGAATTCCAATTTGCTGTTTCGGGAAGGACTTCTACCTATTCACCGGCACAACTCCTCGGTTTTCTTGCCGCTATTGAGGAACTTGCCCTCGAGACGCCGTTTGTGTTTCCCGTTGGTGATCAGGCTCGTCTCGACTTCGTCTACCAGATGCTTCGCAAGCCCCTCCGGACCGACTTTGAAGCATTCGAACGTGAGTTGATCACAATCGAGTTGAATTACGCGGCCGGAAAGGGAATCGACCTGTCGACTGAGCTTGTTCTGATCGGCTGGGGTGAGACCCTGTACAATGCACCGGGAGGGTCAAATCCGAAAGGCGTTGTCATCCAGGCCACAACGATCCAGGATGCGACGAGCGTCTATCGCGGGATTAACTCAAACAAATCAACAGGCGGTGGCGGTACGCAATAAACTCCACCCAAAGACTCTTGATGAACGCCCGGTGCATTCTTGCCGGGCGTTTCTATTTCTGCTCCACCCTGAATTTCTACCCCCTTTTACCTGATTTGGATTTCCTCGTTTAACGGATTATATTAGCTTGTTCCTCAAGCGAATCCATCCAACAACTTCATTCTACGGAATCCAATGATCGAGCGAGCAAAACGGATATTTGTATTGATGCTACTGCCCCTCATCGCAGTATTTAATATTGGTTGCGATTCGACGTCCGAGAACGCGTTGAACTCTGAGGGCGGAAAGACCGGAGTGTCACTTTCCGGATTACAGCCCACCAACGTCACTTTCGGACGCTTTGAAGTTACTTACACCGGGAGGGTGTACGACGGGACTTCTACAACATTTTCTTACTCGGTCACAGGACCCGACAAAGCAATGCATTTCCGGCTTGGCTGGAATGTTGCCGAATGCACATTGGAGCCGACCTCATGGACTCCTCTCGATGGGACTGTCAGCAGCACTGACTGCTGTATCAATCCCGGCCTGGAGTGGGTTACCACACCGGGGTACAACCCTTATGTCACGCACTACTTCTCGTATACCTTCAACGGCGACATCCCTGAAGGGATTGTCCCGGCGTCTGTGAAATGCAAACATGATCTCGTCCTCGGTGAGGTTGCCGGACCTGGAATCCCGTCGTACCGGATTTCCGGAACAGTTTTCCAGGATGCCAACGCAGATGCGCTCCTCAGTGTCAATGAGACGTTTGTCTCAAACGTGACCATCAGCCTTCTTCAGGACGGCTCTCCTGTTTCCAGCACGACTTCAGACGGGGATGGGTACTATGAGTTCACGGCACCCTGTGGAACCTACTCCGTGGAGGTTGACACAGCAACCCTGACTGGAACCCAACAAACCTATTTCCTCGCAACAACAGCACTGGCATATGAGGTTTCCATTGGCCCGGATTCACCAGGAAACAACTTTGGTTTCGATGTTAACTCCACAAAGTTGGTCGAGGATTTAGAAGCCCAAACTCTGCCAACAAGCGGATGGGACACAAAATTCTGGAAAAAGGAATTTCTGTTCGGCTCGAAGGGAAGGACCTTCGTTTACACACCGGCTGAATTGCTTGCATTCCTGGAGACAATCGAGGGACTTGCGCTGGAGAATCCTTTCGTGTTCCCTGAAGGTGACACTGAGAGACTCACTTTTGTTTATGAGATTTTGAAGAGACCATCCAGCACAGACTTTGAGGCCTTCGAAGCGGAGTTGTTGACACTTGAGTTGAATTATGTGTCAGGGGAAGGAATTGACCTGTCGACAGAACTTGTCCTGATCGGATGGGGTGAGTCCCTGTACAATGCTCCGGGAGGGACAAATCCGAAGGGCGTGATCATCGAGGCTGCCGGAACGATCCAGGATGCGACGAGCGTCTTTCGTGGGATTAACTCAAACAAATCAACTGGCGGCGGCGGAACGCAATAAGCTCTACCCGAAAACTCTTCATGAACGCCCGGGCCATTTTGCCGGGCGTTGCTATTTCTGTTCCACCTTCGGTCTGGGTTTTGGGAGAATGATCCTGAATTCCGCAAAGCTCCCCTCTTCTGTGTCGACCTCAATCTTTCCGCCGTGTTGCTTCACAATAATATCGTGGCTGAGAGAGAGCCCCAACCCGGTTCCTTTTCCAGTCGGCTTCGTGGTAAAGAACGGGTTGAAGATCTTTTCAAGAGCCTGCTTTGGAATCCCAAGGCCGTTGTCCCGAATCCGAATTTCAATACCCTGATCCCCGTTCAATGTGGTGACCGTAACAAGAGGCGAATACACCCGCCCTGACGTTTTTTGCTTTTCAAACGTCGAATAGCACGCATTGTTCACCACGTTCAGAATCACCCTGCTCAGATCCGCAGGGAACACTTCAACCATCCCGATCGATGCGTCAAAATGCTTCTCGAACTTCGCATTGCAATCCGGTTCCTGGGTCTTTAAGCCATGGTAGGCAAGGGTCATGTACTCTTCGAGCAAGGCGTTGATGTTTGCCGGCTCCCGTTGCCCGGTTTGTCCGCGTGAATGTTCGAGCATCCCCTTTACAATACCATCTGCCCGTTTCCCGTGCTCATTGATCCGTGTAGCGTTCTCACCCAGATCGAGGCAGGAATCCTCGAGGCGTTTGTAGATCGCAGGGTCGAGGGTTTCCTTCAGCGATTGAAGGTCTTCCCTGAACTCCTGTGCAATCTCAATGGATACTTCTGAGAAGTTGTTGACGAAGTTCAATGGATTCTTGATCTCGTGTGCAATGCCGGCAGTCAGAGCTCCGAGGGAAGCCAGTTTTTCCTGGACAATCAGCTGCTCCTGAGTCCTGAGGATTTCTGCATTCTTTTCCTCAAGCTCCGTATTTTTCTCCGACAGTTCATCTGCCTGTCTGCTGATCTGGGTAGCTTTCTGACGAATCTCTTCTGTCCGTTCTTCAACGGTCCGCTCCAATTCACGACTTCGCTGCTGAAGCTTCAAGGTTCTGAAGTACATGAATCCATAGGACAACCCTACAAGAGCGCTCAGGTTCAGGACCATGAACCACCACTGAAACCACCATGGCGGTTCAACCCGGAAAGAGTGCGTCAGGGCCTGCGATGTCCAGACACCGTCATTGTTGCGTGCACGGACATTAAGCGCGTACTCACGATCCATGAAGAAGGCCGGAAGGTTTGTGTACCGGATCGTGAACTCTCTTGTCTCCGCGGACCAGTCGTCCTCATATCCCTCCATAAACGTCATGTAGCTCACCTGGGCTTCATCTGCAAAACTCAACGCGGCAAAGCGAAGGAGAACATTGTTGCTGCTCAGATCACCCTGTTGTACGACAGACTCGAAGCGGACAACCGGAGCAGTCTCGTTTCTCTGCTCTTCAGACGGATAGAAGAGCGAGAGCCCTTTCGCTGTTCCGAAAAAAACGCCTCCATCTTCGCCTATTCTGATGGATCCGTACCACCATACTTCGTTATCAACAATTCCGTCTTTCTTTGTCAATGCCCGCAGAACCCTCCGCGTTACAGGGTCCACCTCGGCCATCCCCCCGTTGGTACCGAGCCAGAGCGTTCCTGTTTTGGTCGAATATGCAAAGCTGGTTACATCATTTCCTGGCAATCCTTCAGCTGTTGTCAGGTGAGTA
>DAIPLH010000505.1:1105-2015 GCA_036769325.1 Bacteroidota bacterium | reverse complement strand
ACTGCGTGAGGTGACCATTGAAAGAACCGCCAGTGTTGAAGATTGATGGGGATCGTGTGACCTACAGGCCCGTCGGCAGTGTCTCGTTTGACGAAGCCGTCGAACGGGTCAGTTCCACAATCAGGTTTGCCTGTTCATCAGAGGCAAAGGATCTGCTGGTTGATACCACACAGTGGACCGGCTTCCCTTCCCCCAAGATGTTTCAGCGATTCCTGGCCGCAGTGGAGTGGGCTGAGGAGGCGGGCGGTCGATTGCGGTTGGCAATGGTTGCACGAAAGGAGATGATTGACCCTCAGAAATTCGGGGTAACGGTTGCCAACAATCACGGTCTGGTGAGCAATATCTTTAGCACAGACGAAGAGGCACGTGCCTGGCTTGACTCGAAGCGGGGCTCCGAGCCATGATTTCGGCAGTTTGATGGCAGCAGAGCCTTCGGGGACTTGTCAGGCACGGAAGAATGTCAGTCATCTGATGAGCGGATCTTTAAGCGGGCAGCAGGCCCTTCACATTTTGCGGAGTGAAAGGACCCATTTTCCGGATGAGACTCCTCGCCGAATCAACCTGGCCCCACGTATTCCATAACAACACTCCCCGGACTCGTCCCCCGGTCAGATAATACACAACCCCTTCGTGGAACTGATCCTTCCAATCTTCAACCATTTCCATGCGCGCGTCGACCTCACCCACTGCTTCGTATCCCAGATCAAAGAGATCGGAATAAAAGAATGGAAGATGGTTATAGGAAATGTTAGCTCCGGTCATATTCCTGCCGGCAACTTCACCCATTGTGTTCGCGTTATCCTCATGCTCTACCCGAATCCGTTTGTTGAGGGCGGGGCTATGGAAACTGGCAACGTCGCCAGCCGCATAAATATCCGAGATGACCAGGACATCCGCCTGATAGAAAGAA
>DAIPLH010000505.1:0-1095 GCA_036769325.1 Bacteroidota bacterium | reverse complement strand
ATCAACTTTCAGTCCGGCCGTTTGTGCGAGTTCAACGCCTGGTTGAATACCAATTCCCGCGACAACTCCATCAACTTTCAGTTCTCGTCCGCTTTCTGTTCTCAGGAGATATGTCGAACGCTCTTTCGTGATGCCTGTGACGCGATCCCCTGTAAGGACTTCAACGGACTTTGACTGGTAATACGTGCTGAGAAATCGGGAAAGACCAGGAGGAAAGACCCGGGCGCCAATTCCCTCTTCCGGGATAATCATTGTGACGGTCTTACTGTTCATTGCAAGGGCTGCCGCGATTTCCGATCCAATGAACCCTCCGCCAATGACCGCAAACGTTTGTCCCCGCTCCGTCAATGCCCTGAGGTTCTGATAGTCGGCAAAGGTACGGAAGTAGATGATTCCTTCCACGTCATAGGGTAACCGCCGTACTTTTCCACCGGTTGCGAGGAGGAGCTTCCTATAGGAGTAGGTGGTTCCATGATCATCAACAACGGTGTTCTTCTTCACGTCAAGGCTTTTCGCAGTTCTCGCCAGGTGAAGCACCACATTCTCAGATGGAGTTTTGCGCCATATTTTGTCAACCGGATCACCTTTCCAGAGGGACTTCGACAAAGGCGGGCGGTCATACGGTGGATGGGGTTCAGTAGAAATGATTCCTATCTGATCAGAGTTGTTTGTTTGACGGATGGCTTTCACTGCTGCATCAGCCGTCATCCCACCACCGATGATAAGATATTTGTAGTCCGGCATGATTTACTCTCCATCAAATGTAGCACACATCAAGGTTAATATCTATTTGTTTGGTCGTGACTCCAAATGGGCCCAGGTGGAACAAGCCCGCCATATGAGGGCTTCGGGAGCGGGGATCCCGCCTTCTCCCACCTGAGGGAATCACGTAAATGCGTGATTGCAGATAGCCATCATGTCCTTTATTATGACACTGGATGTTATGATCGGATTTGACGAAATTCGTAGGGTGAGATTTGTCTCGCTGAACGAGAGATTCAAATCCGAAATTCGAATTTCGAAGCACAAAGGAAGGCCGCCCGCCCTCGGCCGAGCCTCGGGCGAGGCCGGGGAAATCCGAAACACGAATGACCG
>DAIPLH010000150.1:6821-7120 GCA_036769325.1 Bacteroidota bacterium | reverse complement strand
CTTACTGACTATCGTGAACTTCATCCATCCGTTTCAGTTAACATTACTATCCCACTGGAACCAGTTCGGGAGAGTGACTGGCCCGAAAGGGTTGATGAAAGAACGGTTCTGTTCATGGGTCAAGCAGGCTTTGATTCCGTTTCAGCTAGACCGCGAAAACAAAAGCAATGATTGATGATGGAGTGCAAACGGCGTATAACAACAGCAAGTACGACGCTCACTCATCTGGAAAGGCAATGAGAACGCTAAAGGATCATCACAGTAAGAGTTCACTCCACCCCGCCCGCGGCTCGGAAGGA
>DAIPLH010000150.1:2626-6811 GCA_036769325.1 Bacteroidota bacterium | reverse complement strand
ATTCGTTGACAGCGGGTAGGGGCGGCGTGCTTTTCTGTGGACGCTATGCGCAATGGTGGTTTCCATCTATTTATTGAGTCCAGCTGATCATGCCAAAGCACCGATATAACAGTTACGATCCCGAACTGATTGAGCTATACAGGCAAGCAGCGGAAAAATACAAACCGTCTGATATCAAAATACTGGTGATTGCAGAATCACCGCCACCTCTCAGGAACCGTAAACCACGATATTTCTACTTTGACGTCCTTCAATTGCTACCCATAATGGTGGAACAGCTTCCTGAAGGGAAAGAGACAATTTCTCTTGTTCATCAAGCTTCTGAGCGGCGTATGCAACATCCTCATCTACTTGTTGCCACCTTTTCTTTCGTGTGAGTTTCTCACGGAAGTCGACATACTCGCCCTTCCAAACCACCGCCCCTCCTCTTGTGATACTTGTTTCTATCAGGTAAGTATTGAAGCCAACGTTGACTCCATCGGCCACTGCCTCTTCATGCCTGTACTCGCTTACGATATTCTGATTGAAGTATCCGAAGGTCCGGTTGTCGGGTGTTGCCGTCAGTCCAATCAGAAAAGCGTCGAAATAGTCGAGCACTTGTTTCCAGAGGTTGTAAATACTCCGGTGGCATTCGTCAATCACAACAAAATCAAAGAACTCAATCGGCACCTTCTCGTTGTACACAACGGGCAAGGCTTCCTTTCGCTCCCATTTCGTTTCTGCTGGATTTTCTTGCTCGGACGATTCGTCAAGTTCCTTCTCCTGCAGAATCGAATAGAGCCTCTGGATCGTGCTGATGCAGACCTGTGAATCGTTTGCAACGTAGCCCGACCGGAGTCGCTGCACATTGTACAGCTCGGTAAAGAGTCGATTGTCGTCGTTCGGCCTGTATCCCATGAACTCCTGCTCCGCCTGCTCACCCAGGTTCTTCGTGTCGACCAGGAAGAGGACTCGCCTGGCTCCGGCGAACTTGAGGAGTCTATAGATAGAAGTAATCGCGGTGTATGTCTTCCCGGAACCGGTTGCCATTTGGACAAGCGCCTTCGGACGGTTTTCCTTGAATGAAACATCAAGGTTATTGATCGCCTTGACCTGGCATTCGCGAAGTCCCTGGGCACGGAGAGCAGGGAGTTCATTCAGTCGTGAACGGAGAGTGCTGGGTTGCTTCAGCCATTCACGGAAGGTTTCAGGTTTGTGAAAGGTAAAGACAGGACGGGAACGCGGTTTGGGATCACGGTGATCTGTAAATCGAGTCAGCTCCCCCGTGCTTTCATAGACGAATGGGAGTGGCTCGTTCTTGAGGTGTTTCAACTGACTGGCCGCATACTCACCCGATTGCTCCTCATGCGTCGTGATTCTCGCGCCTTCTTCAGCACGCTTGGCTTCGATGACGCCGACAGGTTTCTTATCGACGAACAGGACGTAGTCAGCAGGTCCAACGTCTGTCATATACTCGTGGACCGCAACCCCTATACCTGCCGACAGATTGATCTCCGTTCTCTTCTGGACAAACCAACCGCAAGCGAGCAACTGCCTGTCGATCTCGTCGCGGGCTCGTTGTTCGGCATTCTGATTTATGGCGGCAGCACTCAAAACAACCAACCTGCGGATATGGATTCGATTGTTATCTGGGAAACAAATGAGGACAAAGAAAAAGGCCCGTAGGATGGTCTCACCACACTCCGTACGGGGCATCAATACAGAATCACTCCCCTACGACCGTATTGAAAAAGAATCTACCGATCCAAGCCAGATAGACAGATTAGGAATCCTGGAACAACTGAAATCGTCGCATCGGGGAGAAGAAAGTTACTTGACAAGTAGGTTGGATCAAGGTGATGGGGCAGGTAACAGCTCTCTTCACCATCTCGAACCCTTTCGTGTCAACCACACGAACCAGTAGTTCCTTCTTCTATTTCTATCGACTAAGCCTCCCTCCGAAAATTTCTTCAGGATATTGGAGAAGTGATATTCATGCAAACCATAGCACGCAAACCAAAATAGCATAGGAGGATGGAAAAATTACCCGACACAAACGATCAATTTGTTGAGGATATTTCTTGTGCCCTTTTCTCGAGAGTGTGTACACCAAAACGCTTTCTACCAATGAGAGAAAAATCATTAAGTAGCTTCCGATAATTAGTATATCAGCTCTTGTTAGGTAACCTACTTCTGGAAGCTGGTTACGAATGAGAAAATGGAACGCAACAATTGTCAGGAGTGATGTGGTACCAATCGCGACTTGAGGGTCAAGTTGGGCCGCTGGCACATAAAACGTTAGCATTGACATAGCCACGACAATGATTAGAGGGATCAGAATCTTGACCACAAATGGAGCAGATTCCCTCTCAATAAGCAAGGCATACTCGAAGTGCGAACAAAAGTGTGCATTAGGAGCAAAATATCGTTTGCCAAGGGAAGGTCCTATGCTACTTACTCTCCACTCACCAAGGGCGACATCAGTTGAAAGCCCCATATCTAGAGTGTCCACAGTGTAGGTAAGACTATCTTCCGGCCAATTGAAGTCCCCCAGCTCAATTCGAAGAACATGCTTGTCGGTGGGATAGTCTGAAAGGTCCAGACTACTCATAAATGTTCCCCTGATCTTTGCGGACAAGATATTTCTTCCGCTTTCTTCGGTTTCTGTGACTTCAAAAATTTTTTCGATGTTCTTCCCGTTGACAAACTCATAGCCAACTGGCGAATGGACACCCTTCCATGTCAAATAGAGGTAGATCTCACATTCCATCGACTGACTTCTCGTGTCGATAGCGTCAATCTGCTGGACAAAGACCCCGACTGAAACATGGGTTTTTCTGCTCAATGTGTCCTGTGTGGCTGTGGCTTCTCCGGAAAGGGAGAACAGCATAAGAAGGGCGCAAGGGACCAGGAAGAGAATGGCTCTCATGGATTACGAAACTGGTGACAATGACCCGCCTAGATCCGAATCCCCATACATGATGGTCACAACGACGGTCAGAACGACAAGGATGATCAGAAGCCAGAACTGAAGTGAGTATAGATTCAACAACGAAGCGACGGCTTGCATCAAATGGCCAATATCATGCCCCTCGGTTTTGACGACTCTGTCAAACGAATTTCCTGCCTTGAACGTCCAAATGCCCATCAATATGTAGATCACTGCAAGTATGACTGAATACAAATAGGACCCTCCAAACACCAGATCGCTCATGCCCTGCAGGACTGTCAATCCGCCCACGACTATCAAGAAGACTCCCACAGCTTTCATCCGCTTGGCTAATTGAACCAGCGTAAGATTTTCTTGCGGGCCAAATTCATAAGCCATGGTTGATCCTCTCAAGACTTAGTTAATCCAAAAGCAAGATTTGCGACTCTCTCATCAGATGTCGTCCGTAGACAACCAGATGGAGTTCATCGAGCAGCTCCCATCGAGTTAGTGATGAGGCCTCAAGTTCGCAAATCAATTTCGCACAAATTCCGACGATTTAGGGATAGGCAACTATAGCGTTCGAAAATGCTCCCAAACTTCAAGAAGGACAATTGCATATCTGCAATAATGATCGCGGGCTGGGTCTGAATTCAGTCGCTTTGGGGAGAAAAAGGTTACCCACCGGTAGGTTGGATCATGAAGATGTGGTAGGTAACTAAGATGAATATGCGTATTCAGGTTGCTAGTTTCAATAGTGGCTTCTTGGTCAGGGAATCCCGTATAGATAGCCTTTCCCTATCCAATCTTACCCTTCGCCAGTCCATCCGCAATCACGTATTTACGTGAAATTTTCAGGTAGACCCCGATGCCACAGCAAGCGGTTGGAGTCGGAGCCCGAAAACAAGGCACTTAAACGAGGATGAATTGCGAATAGCGACGAGCGAATAGCGATCGGAGATTTTGTGTGGCCAGTTACCAGCAAACACCCGTCGGAAAACGGCCCTTCATTTCTTACCCGCCTTTTTCCCCTTCTGCAGCCTCAGCTCCCGCACAAACTCGAGGTCGGCAACATCATAGATTCTGTCTGATGAAACCTTTGCAGTGAATTCTCTTCCCTTCATGACGAGATTCTGGGCGCCGCTGCTTTCAAGATCGTTTCTCATAGCGCCGTTGATGGTCGTGTCGCATGTTCCGACTACCATCAGGTCTTCGACCACCTCTTCAGGAGTATCTCCTTCCAGGGAATCGGCTTCCATGGAGGGATTTAGTAAGGC
>DAIPLH010000150.1:0-2616 GCA_036769325.1 Bacteroidota bacterium | reverse complement strand
CACGCTCCTTCAGCGGAGGATCAAATTTCTCTGAAGCAAGTTCTTTGTTTGGTCCACAACCTACGAGGAAAGCGACAAGGAGAAGAGCGATGACGTAGGGCACGATGCACCTGAGCAGTTTGACATTCTCGGAATTTGAAGGGGCAATAAACGAGAAATGGGAGGGAAATCCAACAGGGGGAGTCGATAGTCAGTAGTCAATAGTCGGTATGCTCGACGCGAAGAGAGAGATCTGAAATCTCACATCTCTAATCTGAAATCTTGGTTTTCCCAACCACGGAGGGCACGGAGCGATGCTCAAAGGACACGGAAACGAATTATGCATCCATCTTTCTTTGCGTGCTTTGCGAACGACTCCGCGTCTTTGCCCGGCCTCCCGGCCGAGGCCTCGTCTCGAGACGGGCGTTTAAGACACCAGTGTTTTTTAACCGCAAAGGCGCAAAGGAATTCGCAAAGGACGCTAAGGAGAAGGATCTTCGAGCTCAGAATCACCAAATCTCTGTTTCCGCAATCCGTTTCGATCATTTGAATTTTGGTGATTGGAGATTCCTTCGGATTTCGGGTTTGGTTCTTCGAGTTTCTCCTTGATCCCCCTACCTCACCCCAGCTCTGATCAAACAAAACCCCTCTCCTGTCAGGAGAGGGGAAAAGAACCAAAATAGCTGGGTGAGGTTTGCTGGGTTTACTTGCCGTTATGATACCGAGTACTCAAACTCAGCAATATGCTTCTTGCCGTCCGCGGTGGTTACCACAACTTTGAACTTGTGGGCACCATCGGTGAGAGTGAGAGAACCCTCGTGGGCGTCAGCAGTTTTGGTGAGCGCAGTGTTCGATGCCGTGCCCGCTGGTGTCGTGGTTGCTACTTCAACCTTGAGTGGTTCGGTTGCCTTCTCAGCAGTACCCTCGCCGACCTTTACCCTGATACGGTGCGTGTGGATTGCCATCACATTGGTGCGTTCTGCGGCAGCGTCATTGGTCATCGAATGGTCTGTGCCGGCACTGCCCATGGTCTTGTTCTCTTCCATGATCCAGACCTGAATCTTCAGACCATCAACGGTGCGATCGAACGCCGCACTTCCCCAGTCAGCCATTTTTGGCGTCGACTTATCCTGAATCGGGTGATCGTTGGGCGGAATCGGTTGATCCTTGGGCGGATAAGAATCCTGGGCATAGGAAGTCACCCCTAACAAACCTATCATCACCGCGACGATTGCGAATTTCGTTCCCTTCATGGTTACCTCCTGTAAGCGTTTTAGTTTGTGCTCGGAAAATACTTTTTGTCGGCCGTGATCCATTGCTCATTCACAGGCTATCTTACACCAGCAATTTTAACGGAGATCACATCGAGTTTCAATCGGGGAATCGGCGTAAAATTCCGCGTCCCGTCGATGCCCGAAGGTGGCCTAGGGGGTTTGCTCTATGGGCTTCGTTGGCGGTTGAGCGTTGATTGTTGGCTGTTGGATGTTCACCCAGCAAAGTCGGCTGTTGATTGTTGGCTGTTGGATGTTCACCCAGCCCAGGGACAACGCCCAACATCCAACATCCAACAACCAACGTCCAGCATGCAGCCGACAGGGTTGCTTCAGAAAAACCCTGTAATCATTCCCCCTCCATTTTCAAGGGAGGGGGAAACCCGAAGGGAGGGGGAGAGCTGGCTGTTGAATGTTGGCTGTTGAATATTGGCTGCTGGATGTTCACCAAGCGGAGTCGGTTGTTGGATGTCACCCAGCAGAGTTGGCAGTTACGTGTTCACCCAGCCCAGGGACGACGCCCAACATCCAACAGCCAACAACCAACGTTTAGCATCACCCCTTGATTCTCACCCGATCCCTCTGTTATTTTAGAAGCAACCCATCCCTGGCAGCATGTTGAGAACGCTTCGTAGCAACTGCCCCGGAGCCATTTCACGAGTTCAAGCACCGCCAACCTCAGGAGAAAGCCATGTTCCGCCTTCACTTACTTCTTGCACTTGTTTCACTGATAATTTCGCCCACCAGGGCAGAATCCGGAAAGTCTGAAGCCGGCACCTCAGTCGTAACGGAAGTCCGCAATGGACAAGTCGTTCAACGCAACGAAACCCGCGGCGAGGAAAATACCCTCCCGATTCCCTCGGGTTCGCTTGAAGCGGACCGTGCTCGTCCGATTCCACCTTCGGGCCGGGTAAGCTCACTTGTCCGCTGGACCGGATTCGACGCGGTCGCAATCGCTCAGGACGTCACAACTGACCCTAACGGAGATTTTACCTTTGTCGGCTGGAACCTGAACAGCATGCGGTCTTCTTTCTTTAATAATTTTTCCAACATTCCGTTGTGGGAGCATTATTCCGACCCGAATGTCTACAGAAACTACGTAGCCCTCTCCGCCGACGCGGGGATAACCGCCAACGCGAGCTATCGCAATCTCTACCTCTTCGATGAGTCAGGCAACATCACGTTCGACTTTGTGACGGAAGATAACCGGATCGCAGGACCGACCGCAGTTTCCAGAGACGGCTCCCTTCTCGTCTGCGCAGGAGTCAGTGCGGTATCCGGTGGAACACACAGGCTCTATGCGTTTGCACCACCATCAAACACTCCTGTCTGGACGTTCGATTTCGAGGATACACAAAGCACCGGG
>DAIPLH010000149.1:495-7127 GCA_036769325.1 Bacteroidota bacterium | reverse complement strand
GTAACAAGGAACTACACCGGGCTCGGGAAGCTCGACTTCACTGCCTCATCCTCGCTCAGGCTCAGCGGACAGTTCCTTTATTCCTATAGGGAGTGGAGGGATTATGAATATACCTGGCGGTTCAACTTAGACGGGCTCCCGCCACGGCAGGAGACTGGCTACAGGATGGCTGCAATTGTCTCACACACGCTATCGGAATCTTTCTATTATAATGCGAGCTTCAGTCGTTTTGTGGTCGATTCGGATATCAATGAGGGTTCATCGAGCGATGTGGATACAACGATCTATCAGTGGGACTTCTTCCTCCAGTACATCATCGACGGAAACCGTGCGTGGTGGGGCAGGGGCAATCAGGCGAACAATCTCTTCAAAGCCGATTTCACCTGGCGCGCAAATGAGCACCACCTGATCAAGTTCGGTGGAGAATACAGCATGCTTGAGATCTACTCCGATGTCCTCCGCTATGAGCCGTATGTGAACATTTACGGAAAACCGTTCGTCAATAAACCCCAGCTGAACTACAGCACCGACTTCGAGTACTTTCCCCGCACGGGGAGCGCCTATCTGCAGGACAAGATCGAGCTGAGCAAAGACGGAATGCTGCTCAACCTTGGTCTGCGTTACGATTTTCTGGATCCGAGGGCGGAAAGACCTCTGGTCGAACGCGTCCCGAACCAGGACGACGAATACGAAACCGAGATTGTCGGCACGGTTCCAGCTTCGGTCAAACACCTCTGGAGTCCAAGGATCGGCTTTGCGGCGCCTTTTGCAGAGAGAGGGTATTTGTTCATCAATTACGGACAGTACTACCAGTTCCCACTCTTTGAATATCTCTATTCCGGACTGAACAACGTGAGCCTCAGGACAGGCGTCGGGGTGCTCATCGGCAACCCGGACCTCAGGCCTGAAGGAACGCGGGCATGGGAGATGAGCATCAAGTATGCCCTCGAGAACGGGGTGGTGCTCTCCGGAACGTACTTCAACAAAGAAACGATCAACCAGATCGACGCGAAAACCTTCGTCCCTGTCAATTCCCGTGTCGCAGGAGACTATGGCTTCGCGGAGTTTGTGAACAATCCCTATGCGACCGCATCCGGCATTGAGCTACTGATCAGCAAGGAGTCAGGGGATGTGCTGAGGGGGTCGGTCTCATACACCTTCATGAGCGCCGAGGGGCTCAGCGAGGATGCCCGGGCTGGACTCGACTACTACCAGTGGGGGCTCCAGGTTCCGGCAACGCCATTCCCCTTGAGCTGGGACCAGCGCCATACTGTGAAGGTTATCGGGACGCTCGCACTTCCACTTGATTTTGCCTTCTCATGGACGTGGGAGTTTCATACCGGGAGGCCGTATACGTTTTTTCCCACGGAAGACGGGTTCACACCCATTGATTCCACAAAGGAGTTCGAGCCGAACAATGCAAGGATCGACGATTACAACCTGTTGAACATGAAGGTTTCCAAGTTGTTCAGGCTCGGGTCGGAGGAGAACCCCTGGATGAATCTCACCATCTATCTTGACGGTCGAAACGTCCTTGACTCACAGAACGTCCTCTGGGTTGACTCAAGCGGCCGTCCCGGTGGCGAGCTTGGTGACCTGACTGCATGGGGGCCGGGAAGAAGGATACGGCTGGGAATCAGGGCGGAGATCTAATAGAAAACCACGAAGGCACAAAGACACGAAGAAAAAATGAGGTAGGGGATACCCAATTGACTTCAACAACCAATTTCACAATTCGATGAACCCAAGCCATTATTCACATTCTTTCTTGGCGTCATGGCGCCATGGCGGTTTATTCACACCGGTGCTCATTGCCGCTCTGAGCATGGTGCTCTCCTGCGAAGAACCGTTCCCGACATATTCCTCCCCGGAGAATGTTCTCCAGGGATCTATCGAGGTAGTGGCACCTGACACGGTGATTGTCTATTTCGTCCCCGAGGGAGGCTGGTTCCTGAATACACCGCTGATCCTGAATGTGAACATGACGAACATCCACGACGATCTTCTTTCAGGACCTGCGTTGGTGAACGGACTGGTCACCATCCAGTCGTTTTCTGAGATCCCCCGTGTCATGACTGTTCCCCTGACAACAGGCAATTTGCTTGGCCCACCGGTATTTCAAGGGTCCGTCTCCATTCCTCCCGGTGAGAGCGCAAACTTCTCCACACTCTGGATCCCATTTGCCGTTGACGGTTCGATAGTATTCGAAGGACTCCCCTTTGTCTCAGCCAACGGAAAGAAGTACTATGGTCCCATCAGTTTCCAACCGAGGGCGGAAGTGCAGATTTTCGAGCAGGTGCAACCAGTGGAGTTTGAGGGGGCGGAGTTCACGCTTCTGTTTGAGGAACAGACGCAGGGGTTTTGAATTAGAAGTTAGACGACAGCTGTCAGTCAGCCCCCGAGATCTGGTCGACAATAAGCCTCACGCCCTCAAGGACGAGGGTAGGCTCGACAGCTGCGAATACCTTTGTGTGTTCAGCAATGACGGGAGCTAGTCCGCCGGTTGCAATAACAGTCGCCTCGCTCCTGAGTTCCTTCCGTATCCTCCGGATCAATCCCTCTACTGATTCGACCGTCCCGATCATCAGTCCCGCCTGCATGCTTGACACGGTGTCCTTCGCAATCACCGAGCGGGGGAACTTGAGGTCGACTTTGGGGAGGCGCGCGGCCCGCCTGTGCAATTCTGATGCACTGGATTCTACACCTAAGCAGATGACCCCGCCAAGGTAGCCTCCCTTAGCCGAAATGATGTCGAAGGTGGTTGCAGTGCCAAAGTCGACAATAATCAGCGGTCCTCCGTACTTCCGGTATCCAGCGACGGCATTACAGATCCGGTCGGCCCCGAGCGCCTGAGGATCGTTATACTCTATGGTGATCCCGAGATTCAGGGTTCCGGTTACAATGATCGGTCTGATCTTCAGGTAACGATTGGCAATCGTCTCGAAAACCTCTGTCAGGTCCGGCACCACGGAGGATATCCCAACCCGCGTGATCTTTGCGGGATTAATGCCTGCGCCCTCGCAAAAGTTTTTCACCGTAAGCCACGCTTCGTCACCCGTCTGGTGAGCAGAGCTGGACATGCGCCAATCGGCAATCAGGCCTTTACCCTTAAAGACCCCTACAACTGTGTGGGTGTTACCGATATCGACCGCAAGGAGCATTTCAAAGGCCTTTAGCGCTTAAGGATTGTCGTGTCACCGGCATGAACCGTTCGTTCCGCTCCATCAACGGCGAGAACAAGTCCTCCCTCGGCAGACAATCCCCTCATTACCCCTGTGATCGTCTCACCCTGAAGGAGAACCGAAACAGGTTGGTTCAACATCGTTGACCGCTCGAGCCATCCCGGCATGACAGAATTCATTCCCTTTGCCGCAATCTCCTTGTAGTGCCACTCAAGCTGAACCAGCGTTTCCCGGAACAACTTCTCCCGGTTGATATGGGACTTTGTTTCAAGAGTCAGGGATGTTGCCAGTGAGGACAACTCAGAAGGGAAAACCTGCTGGTTCACATTGATGCCGATTCCGATAATGACATATTCGATTGCATTTTGTTTGATAGACCCCTCGAGAAGGATCCCTGCAAACTTCTTTCCGCTGAGGAGAAGATCGTTTGGCCACTTGCACTCAACTTTCAAACCGGTGAGTCGTTCGACGGCGGCGGCAACAGAAACGGCGGCAAAGAATGGGAAGAGGGAGAGGTTCTCAACTCCGAGGTCTGGCTTCAAGAGAACGGAGAAGGTCAGATTCTCGTGCGGCCGGGTAATCCATGCTCTTCCGAGTCGACCCTTGCCAGCAGTCTGCTCTTCAGCGATGACGACGACACCCTCCGGAGCTCCACATCCCCCGAGCGCTTTTGCGCAATCGTTTGTGGAGTCGATGCTCTCGAAAGAGAAAATCTTTCGGCCAAAGACTTTCGTCTTCAGGCCGGAACGAAGGGACTTCTCACTGAGCATGGCTTCTGCCTGTCAATCGCTGGTTCCTTCCTCTGTCTCTTTGTGGTCGGCAAAATAGACAAGAATGGCGCGATTGTCAACAATGCCTGAAATCGCGCAGGGGCGGAGTTTGGTTCGACTGAACTCTCCCCCTGGCCCTTTAAACTCAGGTTCCCCCTCCCTTGGCAAGGGAGGGGGAAATTGTTCAATCACTGATAGGGGGAGAGTTTATCGGATTACCAAAACCTGGCACCACCCCAAAATTGCCAAATCCCCAGCACGAATGGCAGTCTTCGCCAGAGTGTCTTGTTTTATATGACACTATGGCACTGTTCTCGGGGACTCTTCCGATCTGCTCAAATTCCTGTATGAGGTTGATATATAATGACTTGTAGTATTAATGCGACCGCAAAAGCGAAATGGCATACCGGTTGCAATAACGATGGAAGAATAAAACGAATTTTTCTATTGGTCATCAGACCGCCATCAGGAGGTTTTAATACATGAGTAAGATAATTGGAATTGACCTTGGAACTACCAATTCAGTTGTAGCAGTCATGGAAGGAAACGATCCGGTTGTCATCCCCAATGCTGAAGGAGGGAGGACGACACCGTCGATTGTTGCTTTTTCGAAATCAGATGAGCGGCTTGTTGGCCAGGCGGCAAAGCGACAGGCTGTGACGAATGCACAAAACACGATCTCCTCGATCAAGCGCTTTATGGGGCGGTTCTTCAATGAGGTTACGGAGGAGATGAAGCTTATCCCTTACTCGGTTGTTCGGGGTGACAACAATACTGCAAGGGTGGATATTGGCGGAAGAATGTATTCTCCCCCGGAAATCAGCGCAATGGTTCTGCAGAAAATGAAGCAAACGGCAGAAGACTATCTCGGACAGAAAGTAACCGATGCAGTCATCACTGTCCCGGCCTATTTCAACGATGCCCAGAGACAGGCCACAAAAGAAGCCGGCGAGATCGCCGGGTTGAATGTCAGACGGATCATCAACGAACCCACGGCTGCAGCTCTTGCGTATGGACTCGACAAGAAGAACAAGGAGTCAAGAGTTGCGATCTACGATCTCGGCGGCGGAACGTTTGATATTTCCATCCTGGAACTTGGGGACGGGGTTTTCGAGGTCAAGGCAACGAATTGTGATACACACCTCGGTGGAGATAATTTTGATCAGCGAATCGTTGAACATCTCGCGGACGAGTTCAAAAAGCAGGAAGGGATCGATCTCCGGAAGGATATGATGGCCCTCCAGCGACTGCGTGAAGCAGCTGAAAAAGCAAAGGTTGAATTGTCCCAGCTGCTGCAAACGGAAATCAATCTGCCGTTCATTACGGCAACAGCAGATGGACCGAAGCACCTGAACCTGAACCTTACCCGGGCCAAATTTGAGCAGCTTGTTGACGACCTGATCCGGAAGACCGTAGGACCTGTGCAACAGGCACTGAAAGATGCAGGAGTTTCCCCGTCCGAAATTGACGAAGTAATCCTTGTGGGTGGAATGACAAGGGTTCCGAAGGTTCAGGAACTCGTACGTCAGATCTTCGGGCGCGATCCGCACAAGGGTGTTAATCCCGACGAGGTCGTGGCCGTTGGTGCTGCGATCCAGGGAGGAGTCCTTTCGGGTGATGTAACGGACGTCCTGCTGCTCGATGTTACTCCGTTGTCCCTTGGAATTGAAACCCTGGGACGGGTGATGACCAAGTTGATCGATGCGAATACGACCATTCCAACCAAGAGGAGTGAGGTCTTTTCAACGGCGTCCGACAACCAACCATCCGTAGATATCCATGTGTTACAGGGTGAGCGCTCGATGGCCGTTGACAACAGAACACTGGGTAATTTCCATCTTGATGGAATTCCACCGGCTCCCCGGGGCGTTCCTCAGATTGAGGTAACATTTGATATTGACGCGAACGGAATCCTTCATGTTTCTGCCAAGGATAAAGGAACAGGGAAAGAACAGTCGATCAGTATCACATCGTCAAGCGGACTGACTCAGGAAGAAGTTCAGAAAATGAAGGCCGATGCTGCTTCGCATGCCGCGGACGACAGGAAGCGCAAGGAAGAGGTCGACTTGAGAAATCAGGCAGACCAGCTTGTGTTCCAGACTGACAAGCAGCTGAAGGAGTTCGGGGAGAAGGTTTCTCCGGCTCTGCGGGCAAAGATCGAAAAGGCGAAGGAAGACCTGCAGGCGGCGCTGAAAGATGGCAATGCCGGGTCAATCAAGCCCTTATTGGAAGCCCTCAACAGCGCTTGGAATGAGGCCTCAGCTCAGATGTATCAGCAGACGGCTAGTCAGGCCTCTGCCGAAGGCGGACCATCCGACCAGGCCAAAGGTCCGTCGGATGACAAGAAGGTCGAAGACGCCAACTATGAGGTGGTTGACGACAAAGACAAGAAATAACCGGAGTGTCTGAGAGGAAGCCCTCCTGACAACCGGCAGATGGAACGCAAAAAGGCGAGGGCTACCTCGCCTTTTTGATGAGTGAAATGAGGGAAGCCTTCAAGCCGGGTGATGTCGTTACCATCGGTCTTGACACGAGGGGCACGATCCGGTTTGACGCAGCCGTGCGGGAGGAGACCGCTTCGTAGCCGTAGAATCCCCCTCCACTTCGTGTCTTAGTGGTGAGATTCTTACCACCCCCGAAGGGGGTCCTTCGGACGAAGACACCAAGGGGAGTTTCTGGC
>DAIPLH010000149.1:0-485 GCA_036769325.1 Bacteroidota bacterium | reverse complement strand
CAATCCCACGGCTGCGCCGGAAGGGAGCCGCTACTGGGCCGCCATGACAGGCCGCTACTACTGCGTGCAGGGCAACACGCTGGCCGGCCGCGACGTGATCAACGAGATGGCCAAGGCCTACGAAGACACCAAGGGGAGTTTCTGGCCGCGCAAGAGTCAGCAGGTCTGAATGTGATCGGGGATGTTGGCCCGGTCACATTCCGTTTTTTCCCCTTGTTTTGCGGGCCATCGGTGATTACCTTCATAAAGAACTGCAATTTCCTGTTTCTTTGACCTAGGACGAATTCATGCCATCCCTCATTATCCACGGCGGCGCGTGGGATATCCCTGATGACCTCATCGATGCCCACAAGAAGGGGATTGAGGAGGCGTTGATGGCCGGGTGGGAGGTCCTCTCGTCAGGAGGTTCAGCCATTGATTCGGTTGAGGCGGCCGTGGCCAGCATGGAGGACAACGAAGTTTTTGACGCCGGTCGCGGGTCGGTC
>DAIPLH010000504.1:0-2020 GCA_036769325.1 Bacteroidota bacterium | reverse complement strand
TCGCCCCCTCACCCCATGAAGGCTTCTCAAGCCTTCATCCTCTCCCGCGTTGGGGAGAGGGTAACCGAACTCTATCAGGGCTTCAAGGTAGGAAGACTATCGTCACCATACTATGTAGTTCTCAACAAAGGGACGTTTTGGCAACCGCAAGCCTCAGGGCATTTCCTCAAACCTCCCACGGACACTAGAAATCTTGGGAACGGTCACTTGCAATTTCACTGGTAGAACCAATCGATTTCCATGGCAGCAATCTTGAGCGAAATCAGATGCCCTTCAGGGGTGCGCTGGTGCACCCAATAAGACAGAAGTGCCCAGTCTCCATCGAACAAGGTGCTGGTGTACGCATACGCAAAACGGGAATCGTTCTCGAGGTTTTGGACATGATCCCAGGTTTTGCCCTCGTCTTTGGAAATGGCTGTGGTTAGCGGAGTGCGCTTGTCAGGAGCATTGTTCCAGACAATCAACAGGTCTCCAGTCTTGGGTATGCGAGCGATGGTGGCAGGTGCAACCGGTGCGACCAGACTCAGGGATTCAGCAGCACTCCATGTCACGCCGCCGTCTTTCGAGTAGCTCTTATACACAGAACCCATCTGCGTACGAATAATCATCATCACCGATCCGTCGCGAAGTTCGACCAATCCAGGTTCCATGGCGCCGCGCTTGGGGAGGTCGATATCCGATTGCGATTTCTTCCAGCTTTTCCCAAGATCGTCCGAGAAATAACAGAATGATATCCAATGATCGAGCTTGCGGAAGTCAGGCGAGAAAGCAATCGGTGCCAGCAGCCTTCCGGACTTCAGCTGAATGACACGATCGTTGTTCATCACGTGATAGCCGTCAGCCTGGGTGACGCAAACCGGCGCACCCCAGGTCTTGGCTTCATCCCGAGAGAGCTTCATGTAGGCCTTCAGATCCGAGCTGGAATTCTTGTGCAGATAGAAGAACGCGATTTCGCCAGATCGGAGTCGCAGGAACGTCACCGACATCACGTTTTCCCGCGCGATGTTTTCCAACAGAATAAACGTGGGCGACCACGTCCGTCCATGGTCCGACGTGTAGGTTCCGACAATTTTGGCCGGCGAATGATCTTCGGATTGGCCGCCGTAGTACTCCGTGTATGCGAGCAGGATGCGGCCATCCTTGAGAAGGACCATCGAGCCTTCGGAATGACGCGGGTTTTCTGGCGTGGCTGGCGCCACTATCTGCTGCAGAATGCGAGGCATTCGTCGGGTAATCTTTGCAGCCGGTTTCACGGGTGCTTCGAGCCCGACAAGAAGCAGTGTTACCAGCAAGACAGAAACCCGATATCTTATCTTCACAGATTGTTCCTCCCGGGAACTCAATAAGATGCGGCTTTGAGACGCCCCGCCCAATCGATCGGCAGGCTGCTGGCCCCCTCACCCCTGGCCCCTCTCCCGGGTTGGGGAGAGGGGAACCGAGGTCGAATGGGGTTTCGGACGAAGAGATTGGTCAGCTATTCTGCGATTCTCAATAGTTCTAAAGCTCCCAGGGAAAGTCGAACAGGTCCTCCGGCCCGTGGGCCTGCAGGACGTAGTTGTCCTCGAGTCGGATGCCGCCCTGAAGCGCTTTCGTGTAGACACCCGGCTCGAGGGTGAAGACATCGCCTTCCTCGAAAATGTCGTCACTCCCGGGAATGATGCGCGGAGCTTCATGACCGCGGTGTCCGATCCCGTGCCCAAGGTGATGCCATAAGCTTTTCTCGGTCAGCTCATGACTGTCTAAAAAGTTCTTGATCTCCTGATACACGCTACGGGCAGGGACTCCGGGTCGCACGAGGCGTTCAGCCAGGTGGACTGCTTGCATCACGAGTTCCCACGCCCGGTGCTGTGCGTCGGTGGGGGATCCTATGGCAAAGGTGCGACAAGTATCCGCAGCGTAGAGTTTCACGGCCGGAAAGATGTCGAGAATGTAAAGATCACCGCTCTGAATGACTCGCGGCGTGGGCGGACCACCTTCCTTGATTCCCCGTTCGCCGCAGGCAAAATCTCCGGCAAAGACA
>DAIPLH010000503.1:0-2021 GCA_036769325.1 Bacteroidota bacterium | reverse complement strand
TCGGGGTGGTCGCCCGCGCGGCAATGAGCGATGGTGTCCGAAAACTGACTGTGCAGGAATCGGGTCCAAGGCCTCCACAAAGCGCGAGCGCCATCGTCGAAGGGGAGGAAATCTTTATTCCTCTGGAAGGTTTGATCGACCCGGAAGTTGAGAAAACCAGACTTTCAAAGGAAATTGAAAGAATCAGCGGGATGCTCTCCGGCACGAGGAAGAAGCTTGAGAACAACGGTTTCCTTGACAGGGCCCCCGAAGAGATTGTCCGGAAGGAGAGAGAAAAAATGGAGAGTCTGGCGCTCACCCTTGAAAAGCTCGAGAGAAATCTCAAAACGTTGATTTCCTGATGGCATTGATTCTGCACCTCCTCTACTCTACATTGTTAAGAGAATTGCCCTGCCTTCGCACCACTCACTTTCTGAGGACCTCATCGTGAAACGTTTCGTTTCGCTGCTGGTCGTTTTCTTCTTCCTTCCCTTCGCCCGGTTGAATGCCGCAGAAGATCCGGATACCTCGGCGCTTGGACGGATTATCACTGAGGGAATGGAGAACTCGCAGGTCATGGAGACCCTGAGATGGATAACGGATTTCCATGGTCCACGACTCACAGGATCGCCCCGCTTCAAGGTGGCTGCGGAATGGGCAAGAAACGAAATGGTGAAGATGGGATTGTCCAACAGTCACCTCGATGGCTGGGGACCGTTCGGGAGAGGATGGCAATTGGAGCGACATTCCGCACATGTGATTGCCCCGTATGTTTTCCCGATCATTTCACTTCCGAAGGCGTGGTCAACCGGAACAAGCGGTAAGGAACAGGGGGACGTGGTGTACCTTAATGCCGCAACCGACAGCGCTCTCCAGACCTTCCGGGGAAAGCTTGGCGGAAAGTTTGTGATGCTGAGCGAACCACGCACCATAACACCGCATTTCCAGGCGGAAGCAGAGCGAAGAACCGACGCAGAACTGCTTGAGCTCGCAAATGCAGGAATGCCCGTCCCGAGAGCAAGAAGGAGGGGGGAACTCTCAAACGAGCAACGAGAGAAGCGCCTTGCAACGTACAATGGAATTCTGATGGCTGAAGAAGAAGGTGCTTTGGCACTTCTGACAGTCAGCCGGGGGGACGGCGGAAATGTCTTTGTCCAGCAGGCAACAGCCCCCACTCATCCGGATACACCATTCGCACGAAGGACGCGGATGTGGGCCGAAGATGCTCCCAAGCTACTCCCTCAGGTTGTCCTCGCCGCCGAACACTACAATCAGATTATTCGGATGCTTGAGAAGGGGCAGAAGGTCAAGATGGAGATGGAAACCAGGGTAAAGTTTTTCGACGTTGATTCGGGCTACAATATCATTGGTGAAATTCCCGGGACGGATCTCAAAGACCAGGTCGTGATGATCGGCGGACATTTTGATTCGTGGCACGGGGGAACCGGCGCTACGGATGACGCCGCGGGATCGGGAGTCTGCCTGGAAGCGATGAGAATCCTGAAAAAAGTCGGTGTACAGCCGCGACGCACCATACGCATAGCCCTTTGGGGAGGCGAGGAGCAGGGGACCCTTGGATCTGAGGAATACGTCAAGGAATATTTTGGCGAAGTCATGGGACCCGATTCAAACAAAGCGATAAAGCACAAATTGGAATCGACAAAGTTCTCTGTCTACTTCAATCTTGACAATGGCGGCGGAAAAATTCGGGGCGTGTACATGCAGTCGAACGAGTCAGTCCGGCCGTTGTTCCGCGAATGGATGAAGCCATTCGAGAAACTTGGAATGTCGACACTCACCCTTTCGGGAACGGGATCGTCCGACCACATGTCATTTGATGAGATTGGCCTTCCCTCGTTTCAGTTTATCCAGGATGAGCTTGAGTATTCTCCACGCACACATCATTCGTCGATGGACGTGTACGACCGTCTCGTGGAAGAGGACCTCAAGCAGGCTTCGGTTGTTATGGCCGGGTTTGCCTATTAGGCCGCGATGGCCAACGAGCTTCTGGTCACCCGCAAGAGTGTCAACGATCTGGTGCG
>DAIPLH010000148.1:0-7130 GCA_036769325.1 Bacteroidota bacterium | reverse complement strand
TCGTCCTCGTTCTCCTTCCGTTTGGATACGTCGGGATTGTCAACATTGACCAGGACACATCGAATGTTGCCCTCGTGGTGGATACAAGACTCTGCTCCACCGAATACCGGAAGTTGCCGGGCGAACTCATGAAGAGATTCGAATCACATATCACTCTCAGAGACCTTGTCGGTGATCTCACACCACGCTCGACCTTTCTTACAACTTCACCAATTGATCCCCGGAGAAACCATTCCTGGCATCAGCGGATTGTTCTGGCCGGCGACGCGCGGCTCACCGTCGAACCGTTCACCGGCGAAGGCATTGCGTTTGCTTTGAGAAGTGGAGCAGAGGCTGCAGCCATCATCATGAAGGAAGTACACCTCCTCCCGCCGACCCTATCCCCTTCCCATTCTGATTTCTGGGTAAACCGCGTATATTCACCCATACTTTCCAGGCCGAAACTTGCAGAGACTGCAACCTGGCTGCTCCGGTCTTCCCCGCGCCTTTTCGACCTTGTCCTTCGAAGCGTTATAGGGCGCGGAAACAGCACACCTTTGATCTCGCAGGAGGAAGTAGTCCAAAATTAGGGTTTCCGCTGTGTTGAAACTCAGTAGCTGTATTTCTAACTATTTTGTATCGTGTTCCATGGGGGGAGTCATCGCTTTTCCCGCCTAAAACCTGACAAGCTCGTTTCTGACTTTAGATGAACCGCGAATGAACGCGAATTATCACGAATCCAAATAAAGTTGGAGAGCGCGGCTCTGGTTATTCATATTGATTCGCGTCTCATTCGCGTTAATTCGCGGTTGCAATTCCTGGACGAACCGCTAATCCACGCGAATTATCGCGAATCATAGTCGACTGGCAATTTACGGCTTGGCTGCTTTGACTGAACCGCAGGGAGAATTATTCTGGGAGGATTTATGAAATTCGTTTACTGTTGTATTCTTGCTACAGCTCCGGTGCTCGTACATGGACAATGGACACAGACTCCCGGCCCCGCGGTTGGAGGGGTCAACGTTCTGTATCAGCATGATGGCGTCATTGAGGCGGGAACTGACATCGAGGGTGTGTACCGATCGGCTGACAATGGCATTTCATGGACTGCCGTCAATGTGGGCCTGGAAAAGAGCTCTGTGCGATCGCTTGGGTCGAACACAACCTACGTTCTTGCAGGAGTTGACTTCGATGATCGCGGCCACGGAGGGGTCTACAGGATGCCTCTGGGAGGCGGCGTATGGACTCCGGTCAACACCGGGATCAATACCCAGACCGTAAGTGCTCTCCTTGTGGACGGATCCACAGTTTATGCCGGTACATATGGCCTGGGAGTCTACAAGTCTTCCAACAACGGTGACACATGGACGCCGGCGAATTCGGGAATGGGAAATGAAAACATCTCAGCAATCGTCAAAAGTGGAACTGTGCTTTTTGCCTCCGGGAGCAACAATCTGTACAGATCGGTCAACGGTGGTGCAACATGGTCCTTCACCAACGGCGGACAATACTTTCCAATTTTCTCGATGGGCGTCTCCGGTAATTTCATCTATGCCGGAGGATTCCAGGGCCTCATCCGTTCCACCGATTCCGGAAACACCTGGAGCTCGCGCATTGATATCCTCATTATCGGCTCCACAACTCATCTGTCAGGTTTCGCGTTTGACGGCACAACAGTGTATGCATCAACAAGCATCGGCCCGGGCGCAGGGGTAATCAAATCCACCAATAATGGTTTGACATGGTCGTTCGCAAACACGGGGATCGAAACGGTCTCTCTCAATTCGATTATCAACTCCGCCGGTGTTTTTCTGGCGGGTAGTTCTGAAAAAGGAGTGGAACGTTCCACCAATAATGGCGGGTTGTGGACCCAGAGCAATGCCGGATTGCCTCCTGGTGGAAGCATCAGGGCTCTTCTCGCTGTTGGCAGCACTCTCTATGCAGGAACAGGCGGCGATGGGGTTTTTCGGACGACGGACAACGGCATTACATGGGAAAATATCAGCGTGGATCCCAGTGGTACCCTCAAGAATGCAATCGTGCGTTCCCTCGTCTACAAAAATGGATCGCTCTTCGCAGCTGCAATCGACGCGGGGGTTTTCAAGTCCACCAATAATGGCAATACATGGGTGCAAAGTTCTTCCGGAATACCACCGGATGAGCAGGCTCTCTCCATAACAGAATCCGGGAACAATGTCATCCTGGGGACAAGCGCGAGCATTTATTATTCATCGAACCTTGGCGCCACGTGGAATCCGACCACCGTTCCCGAGGCGACGGTACCGGATATTGCAGCAGATAGCGGATTCGCCTATGCCAACCTGATAACAGGGTTTGTCTCGAGCGGCTTGTATCGGTCCTCCAATGGGGGAGCGAACTGGTCTCCGGTTCTGACCTCACTCACTCAAACGATCGTGGGATTGGCAGCAATGGATCAATATGTGTATTCGGGATGCTTTTGCCCGGGGGGAGTCCGTTCAACGAATTTTGGATCTAACTGGTTAGGCTACGAGATCTTCGGCGTGGATGGAATATACTCCTTGCTTCCCGATGGGTCGACAGTGTATGCCGGAACGGGAACCGCGAGTGACGGCATTTACCAATCGACTGACTTTGGTGCGACGTTTACTTCGTTCAACGAAGGATTCGAATCCCTGACGGCGGTTGAAGCGCTCGCCATGGCCAACGGATATCTGTTCGCCGGGACACATAACCGGGGGGTGTGGAGGAGATCACTCGGGGCGGGAATTCCCTGTGACAGCATTGATGTGTTCCAGGCACAATGCGGAAACGGAGGCCTTGTCAAGACACGTGTCATTCTGAGAAACTCAACGGGTTATGCCGGTGACGTTGTGACATTTGATATTGATGGAACAGATTATCCCGTTACGATTGAGACAAATGGGATTCATTCGAGGGCACAGTTTCAGGTTAATGTTGGCCTGGGGAATCACACGGTCACAGTGGCCGACCCGGGGGGGTGTTTCGACCCGATCGAGTTAGCCTGTAACCAGGCCATGGTTGAATCGGGCGAGGAATGGCAATGGGGGGAGGAATCAGAAGCCGCAGAGAAGTTGCCGGAGGATGGAACGCCATCGAGGACAGAACTTCTGGCGAACTATCCCAATCCGTTCAACTCGTCAACAACAATTCAGTACGTGCTCAGCAAAGACGAACATGTGACGTTGAGAGTCTACAGCATGCTTGGACAGGTCGTCCGGACTATTGCCGACGAACCTCAACGAGCCGGTTTCAGGTCACTCAAATGGGATGGACAGAACGATGCGGGGACGCCTGTTCCGAGCGGTATGTACATCTATCGCCTGAGTGCAGGCGGGTTCGTGGAGTCGAGGAGAATGGTAGTCCTTAGATAAGGATGAATCATCTTCGCCGGAGGCGAAGGACTCAATCCCCGGAATGGTCCGAGCCTTATGAAAATATACCGATCCTGCGCCATGAAGGTGTTGAACACCTACGGTGTTCGGATTTGTGTGGTGGCTATGATGGTTCTAGAGACGTTCAACCCCCAAGGGGGTTGATAATATGATGATCCGTCAGGCCTGGGAAATCGGTTAACTGGAGATCGTGCGCCATGTCGACCCCGTTAGGGGTCGAACGCGTAGGGTTGAACAACTAACCTGCCCTAGTCTTCTGATGAGAGGAGGCTGACCGAATTCGCCGTCGAACACGACGTGCGATACCTTTTTGAATGGATCGACGGGCAGGAATGACAGGCCGCTCCTCCGGAGCTTCCGAGAAATGTACTTCTCTTTGATTGTTCTACCAACAGGCCGTCCCTAACGGGACTCTGGACTTAGGGAGAGCAGCTCATTCCTTCGGGCGACCTGTTTGTAAATAGGCTAGAAGCTTTGGGACGGGAAAGAAGCTGGATCATTCTCGCTCTCAACAATCCTTGTTCGTGTTGTGTCGCAAACCGGCGCTGTCTTATCCTTTGGGCGAAACCCACAATTTCCGGAGTGCCTCCGCGATCCGGTTCGTCGCGAGCGGAGGTCATTCCGGAGAGAAGGCTGATCATTTCATCAACTTGAACTCGCCCGCTTTGCCAATGTCTCAGCATTGTGCTTCGCCACACATGTCGGACATATCCCGTGTGTGAACGTCGCATCAGAATTTTTTGTGATGTACATCTCCACCTCCTCCCAGTAGCCGAAGTCATTTCGAATCTTCTTACACCAGGCGCAGATTGGCAGAAGTCCCTTCAGGGCCTGCACATGGGCGAGCGTGTTTTCCAGATCTTCTGAGAGTCGTCGCTGCCGTGACACAACACCTGCAGCGACAAGACCCATTGTCGCAGTCATCCCGACGAAAACCTGGACGGCGATCAGCGATTCCTCCGGCGATCCCCAGGCAAACGGACCGTACCCATGCAGGGTCCCCACAATCGCGATCAACGCCAGAACGAACATCCCCGTCGCAATCTCGCGATGGTCAAAGCGGACCGCGGCCCAGATGATGACGGCAATGTTGAGTATCTCAATCGGATAATTCTTGATGCCGAACGAAAACCAACCGCCGAACACTGCCTGACTCACGAGCAGCAGAACACACATGAGCGAAATGCCTTCGACAATCCTCTGGAAGTCCCATTCCCATTGACGCTTCACGCTCCAGAGAAGGATCAGACTCCCCACAATGATGACTCCCATCGCGTCGCCGAGCCACCACACGATCCAGATCGACTGATAATCAGCCCACGGAGCAAAGCCTCCAAGGGACAGGCTTGTCACGCCCACTGTTGCGCTGAAGGTGGTGCTGAGAATCGCGGCGAGGAACAAAAACTTGAGGGTGTCAAGAGCTGAATCGAATGCGTAAACACCATTCGCAAACCGCTGAACAAGAAAGGACCCGATGAACCCTTCCATTGTGCTGCCGAACGTGATGGCAAGCGCTGTGATGAGAGAGCCTTCGTTTGTGACATTCACGAGAAAGGCACCCAGAAAAATCCCCGGCCAGACTCTGTTTCCCAGGAGGAGAAAAGCTGCGAGGGCAATGCCGGAAGGCGGCCAGACGGCAGTGGCACTTGGATGAACGAAGGCGAGCAGCAGTCCCAGTTTGCCGGAGATGAAATACAGCCCGGCAAGAATGGAGTTGATAAACAACGAGCGACCAGCCAATTCGGGCAAGCGAAGACGCATAGCCACCATCCTTTCGCACGCTCTGTGCCCGAGGAAAGGTTCAATTCCGGTTGATGGTCGTCGACTTTCTCGCTATAACAAGAATCGATGTGGCCAGAAACGGAACTGTTGCTGTCTCCCCTCGGAACAGCGTTTCGGTCAATACCCTCTTCATCCACCCCTCCCCGAGCACATCCATGGGGGCGGTGACGTAGGACACCTGTAATATCTCAAATCCCGCTGACGAGAGCAAACCAGAGATCCGCTTCCTGGTGTAGATTCGTGCTTTTGCGTAACGTTCGTGCAGAGATCGGGGTAGCCACGAGAAAAATGGAACTCTGTTCCAGGGCAAAAGGGGAAGCCATGCACCATGTGTCTCAAAAACCCACCATTTATTGGGAACTGTAATCGCTGCAAGCCCCCCTTCATTGAGCAGTTCGTAGTATCTCCGCACACTCCGCTCATCCCGCAGGTGCTCCACCACTTCAAAACTGATCAGCCTGTCAAAACGTTCGTCAATACTCTCTCGCTCGATATCGAGCCTGAGGAAACGGCAGTTCTGAATGGACAACCTCCCGCGCCGTTCTTCGAATGCCACCTGGTTCTCAACGCCCACGTCGATGCCAACACATTCTTTCATCCTGTCTGCCAGCAAGAAAGACGACGCACCATTGCCGCAGCCTGCGTCAAGCAACGTGTACTCTTTGCCAACGAATCCGGGGAATCGACTCAGGATCCTGATGCGTCTCTCGACAATTCTGTCGGTGAAGTCTGCGGGTTTACCAAGACTGGGTATGTGCACAGTGGACATTTGAATACTTGAGGGTGTGAGAGGAGGTAATCATCATGTACTTTATCATCGGTGTACTTCAATCACTCATCGCGCGGCGGCCAGATTGATGCATAGAGAAACCCGATCGTTTCCATCACGACATCCTGGAAGCCACGACTGGTTGCCCACCAGCTCGAGGCGTCATAGCTCTTGTCACTTCCCGAGAAGACACCGACCTGTATCGAATCTCCGAGTGCATGCTGGAACAGCATCCGGCTTCTTCTCGCGTGTGCTCCATGGCTGAATACGTCGATTGCACTGATCGACGTGTTCGTCGTGTTGAGCCAGCTTCTGAATGCAACCGCCGCTGCATATGTTCTATCCATCCTTGCTGCGGGTGCAGGAACAGCAGTGAGACTGTCAGGACTCGCACCCATGCGCAGGAGGATCGCCTTGGCCATTTCAGCATGGGTCTTATACTCAGCGAGGGAGAAACCACGGACCAGCGGCTCGCCGGTCGTGACCATCAGTCTGTAACCTCCCTTTCTGAATTCCTTCAGCGCTTCCTCGAGCGCATAGTCCGGAAGCCATCCTTCCACCGCGAGCAACTCACCATGCACAGGTTCAGTTTGAGCAAGGAATGGATGAATCGTAAGACCAAAGATGAGAGTGATGAGGAGAAAACCGGCGAGAAAAATACAAATTCTGCGAAGAGTGCGCGTAAGGGTCGCTGATCTGCTCTTACCCTTCGTCATGAAGTCAGCAGGCTCACACCTGTCGACATTGGAGCGAGTCTATTAACGCGCAAGGAGGAGTTTTCTCGTGCTCTGCATGCCCCCATGTCTCAGGCGATAGTAATACACACCGCTCGGAAGTCCGGACGCGTGAAACGTCACCTCATGGTTTCCGGCTTCCATCATTCCTTTGACGAGCGCGGAAACTGAGCGGCCGAGCTGGTCATAGATCTCGAGTGTCGTGAATCCCTGCACCGGAAGAGAGAAGGCAATTCTTGTAGAAGGATTGAACGGGTTCGGATAGTTCTGACTGAGTTCAAATCGTTCCGGCAGGATCTCCCCGTCACCGACAGAGACGGGCGCGTCGTTCTCGAAAATGAAGATCAGGTCATCGATCTCATCGATCCCGGTAATATCAAGGTCTCCATCGTTGTCTCTGTCATGCAGAGTCGCGCACGAGCCGGCACTGGTTGCGTCCAGAGTTCGCATGTTCTCCATCACTCCGGTTCC
>DAIPLH010000147.1:0-7159 GCA_036769325.1 Bacteroidota bacterium | reverse complement strand
ATTCCCGAAGTGAGGGGAAGAATCGTCCGGCGTCTCGCTCGAGCTGAACCCTGAGGACATTCAACACATCCACATTCCCGATGACCTCATCGAGATGGTGGAAGACCTGGACGCCGAGGCGTTCGATCCCGTGAGGGATCATGGTCGCCGGTCCGCAAACGGAGACTTTCGCTCCAAGAGCTGTGAGGCCGTAAATGTTCGAACGGGCCACGCGGCTGTGCAGAATATCTCCCACCAGGCAGACATGGAGACCGGCAATCTTCCCGTGCTTTTCGTGAATCGTGTAGAGGTCCAGCAGTGCCTGGGTCGGATGCTCATGAGCACCATCACCTGCATTGATAACGTTTGCATCAATGACATTCGATAGATAGTGCGGCGCCCCGGCGGCCCAATGTCTCATCACCACCATGTCCACCTTCATCGCCTCGATGTTCCTTGCCGTATCCTTCAGCGTTTCACCCTTACTGACACTGCTCCCGCTCGTTTGAAACCCGAGCACATCAGCGGAGAGCCTGCGTTCTGCAAGCTCAAACGACAGCCGCGTACGGGTCGAATTCTCGAAGAACATGTTCGCGATGGTTTTTCCTTGCAGCGGAGGAACCTTTTTGATCGGGCGATCGAGCACTTCGCGAAAAGAGATGGCAGTCTCCAGAATGAGCTCGATATCCTCCCGAGGCATCCCATGCAGTCCGAGCAAATGTCTGCTCTTCAACGGCATTCCTACTTGCCCTCCTTTTCGGGATGCATGAGAAGGATCGAGTCCTCACCGTCGATTTCTTTCAGGTGAACGCGGATCGATTCGTTTGCAGAGGTCGCGACGTTTTTGCCGACATAATCCGCCTTGATCGGAAGTTGCCGGTGTCCGCGATCGATCAACACAGCCAGTTGAATAGTCCTGGGTCGTCCGAGATCGATGAGTCCATCAAGGGCAGCCCGGATTGTCCTTCCGGTATAGAGGACATCGTCAAGGATGATGAGATCCTTTCCGGTGATGTCAAAAAGGATATCGGTTCCCTTCATCATCGGCTGCTCGAGCTTTCCCAGAAGGTCATCACGATAGAGAGTGATATCCAGGAAACCGAGATCAGGGTGAATCCCCTCCACTTTCTCAATTCGCTCTGCTACCCTGCGGGCAAGAAATTCGCCGCGTGTCCTGATACCAATGATGGCGATATTCGAGGCACCCTTGTTCCGTTCAAGGATCTCGTGGGCGAGGCGTGTGATGGTCCTCTCGATCGCCGCTGCATCCATGATTGTCCCTTTAAGAGTTCTCATTGAACAGACCGGATTGGTGTGGGAAAAAGACTGCCAGCATGAAAAAACCTCCGATCCCGGACAACGGGACGGAGGTTGCTGGAGAACTGCTCAGGTTGGTGCTGCCGTGTCATTTGACTCCCTTTCCTGCCTCTCCGGGCAAGGTTTTAAAGGGTGGATGAATTTATCGTGGACGCTACTGGATTTGAACCAGTGACCTTTCGCGTGTGAGGCGAACGCTCTGAACCAGCTGAGCTAAGCGTCCGGTCTTGCGATTCGGCTCTTACTTCATGATTCAAACGCACCTCAGTATAGCCAATTCCCTCGTCAGAGGCAACGGACTTCCTCTGAAATTGAACCGCCCCCAAAGGGGTCCCTTTGGGACAAAACGCCAAGAACGCCAAGAATCTTATGAAAGCAGCACGATATATAGGGTGGGACCGGAATCTTGTTGGTTAGGAAGAGAGTTCTATGGACGGAATAGAAAGAACCCAAATTGAGTCGCTTCCCAACTATCCCACCTCAAAATACTCCCTGATGTTTTCTGCCACCTTCTCCCCCACAATTTCCCCAAGCTGTTCTGCAGTAGCGAATTTGACCCCCTGAACCGACCCGAATGCTTCCAGCAGCTCTTTTGCCCGTTTCTTTCCTATTCCCTTGATAAGATCGAGCTCGGTTTGGAGGGTCCTGCGCGCCCGGACTGAGCGATGGAATGTGATGGCAAACCGATGCGCTTCATCACGGATTCGCTGGAGAAGCTGCAAACTTGCTGAGGCTTTCGGAAGAACCACCGGCTCGCGACCCCCCGGGAAAAAAACCTCCTCCAGTCGCTTCGCCAACCCGATAATCGGAAGGGATTCGAGTTCAAGGTTGAACAGGACACCAACAGCCGCCGATAGTTGTCCTTTCCCTCCATCAACAATCACCAGATCGGGAAGCACTCCCTGCTCCTCCTTGATCCGGGTGTAACGCCGGGAGATCACTTCACGCATGCTGGCAAAATCATCGGGACCGTCGACAGACTTGATGTGGAATTTCCGGTATTCGCTCTTCCGGGACTTCCCGTCCACGAAGACAACAAGTGACGCAACCGGATCCGATCCCTGAACATTGGAGATATCAAAGCATTCGATCCGCCTCGGGAGTGTTGAAATCCTGAGGTCTTTTTGAAGCGAAGACACGACATGCGGAACCTGAACCGCTCTCTTAAGCCTTTGCAGTTTCAACTCGCCAAGGAGAAACGCTGCGTTCTGGCCGGCCAGCCGGACGAGCTTCGCATCCTCGCCCTCCTCGGGTTGACTAAGGGTGACGGGCCCGGTCCTCTTCTGCGTTAGCCATTCTCCAATGGTACCCGCGCTCTCGACACGGTCCGGAAGCAGTACCTCCGGAGGGATATCCTCTGCCTCGAGATAATGCTGCTGGAGCATCGTCTCAAGTATTTCGGCGTGGGGCTTGCCGGCAACACCCGACATATAGTAGTGCCGCCGCCCGATCATTTTTCCCTCCCGGACTTTGAATATCACTCCGCAGGCGGAGTCTTCCTCAACGGAAAGACCAAGGATATCTCGATCCACCGGGTCGAGCGTCACCACTTTCTGCCGCTCAGAGTATGCTTTCAATCCCTTGATCCTATCCCGGATCGACGCTGCTTCTTCAAACTTCAGCTTCCCTGCAAGCGCATCCATCTCCTCTTCGAGCCTCTCGATCAGTGCACCTGTCCGTCCCTCGAGCAGACCAGCAACCTGATCGATCATGGCCCCATAACGCTCTGCAGAAACCAGTCCTTCGCACGGACCTTCACACTTCTTGATATGGTAATCGAGACAGACCTTGATCTTCCGCTTACGAACAACCTCATCATCGATGAAGTAGTTACAACTCCTGATCATGAAGATGTCTCGGACCGATTTCAGGGCTGAACGGACATTCTTGACGTCGGTGTACGGACCGAAGTACCTCGAACCGTCCCGCCTGATATGGCGGGTAACAAACACGCGCGGGAAAGGTTCATTGGTGATGACAATGTACGGATAGCTCTTGTCGTCCTTCAGGTTGATGTTGTAACGGGGTTTGAGTTTCTTGATGAGGTTGGATTCGAGGATCAGGGCCTCGACTTCAGAATCGGTGACGATAATCTCGATGTCTGCGGACTTTGAGACCATGACCTCCATGCGCGGGTCTGTCTTGCGGGCCTTCTGAAAATACTGGCGGACGCGGTTCCGGATGTTCTTTGCCTTCCCGACGTACAGCACCTTGCCATCTGCATCCCGGTGCTGATAGACTCCCGGACCGATTGGCAAGCTCTCCAGCTTTTCGACAAGGGATATCGTATCGGGTGTTATGGTAATCCGGATCGGGGATCGGTTCTCGGGCTCCCGGCTCATTCCTTCTTCTGGCTGATTTCAATCAGCACTCCGTTCGTCGATTTCGGATGAAGAAAAGCAATCCGGTACCCGTCAGCTCCTGGCCGGGGTTGCTGATCAACCATTTGAAACCCTTCCGAACGTAAACGTGCAATTTCCTGCTCGATATCGTCTACTTCAAACGACAGGTGATGTACCCCTTCCCCCCTTTTCTCAATGAACTTTGCAATGGGAGATTCCGGTGACGTCGGCTCGAGCAGTTCGACTCCACTCTCTCCGACACGAAAGAACATTGCCCTGACCCTCTGGTCCTTCACTTCTTCATGATGGTCCTCGGCTTTGTTGAAGAGCTTTGAGAAGAGTGAGCCGGAAGCAGCGATGCTCTTGACTGCAATTCCGATGTGTGTCAGTCGACGGTACAATGGCGTCCCGTTTCAGTCAAGTGGATTCATGAGCAGACCGGAAACAAGCTTTGGGTAGAAGAATGTCGACTTCTGCGGCATCGTATGACCGGCGCGAGTGACTCGTCTGATCTGCTCAAGTCTTGTGGGGTTGAGGAGAAACCCGATCTGTGCGCGACCGGCATTCACGGCCTCATTCACTTCCCCGGCTGTTCTGAGATAGTCCAGGTTCAATTTCTTTTCCTGCGCATCGCGGTCAATGCCAAGAAGTCTCTCAAGAATGTAAGAATGAAGGAGGGTGACGTCAAGCTCTCGTACTTCTGGTGGGATTGCAGGACCGGTCAGCTCTGCAAGATCGACGCCATCCTTGAGTCGAAGGGTGTACAGGCCGTTCGGTGTGATGATGCCGTATGAGTAGTCCCGTACCATGGCAATCGAATCAACCAGCTCGTCCACGCTCTTCGGGCTCTCGACGTGGAAGTCCCGCCTGATCTGAGAGAGAAAATCATCGGGGTCGAAAAACGGCAGGCTGTGCACCACACGGTGGGTTGGAAAAACCCTCAGCCCGTCAGCATCCATGCTGGCGAAAAACATCATGGTGTATTCGTAGGGTTCCTGGCCTGTATGGGTCTTTGCTTTCATCCTCATCATATCACGATACGCAAGAGCAGTTTCGTAGCGATGATGACCATCGGCAATCAGGGCCGTCTTCGACCTCATGGATTCCATGATGGCTCGAGATGTGTCTCCTTCTTCTATTCTCCACAGTTTGTTTTCAACGGCTTCAAAGTCGACTGCCAAAAGCGGAGGAGTGCCGGTCACGCGGTGAAGCAGAGATTCCACTACCCCGCCCTGATCCTGGAAGAGACTGAAGATCTGGCTGAAATTCGTGTTGGTTGCCTGGAGCAGCCTGAAGCGATCCTCCTTAGGCTTTGAGAGAGTCCGTTCATGTGGAAGGACGGAGCCTTCAGAGAAATCATCGACTCTGCAGGCCGCTATGAAGCCGAGCCGTCTTTGCAATCGGCCCTGCAGATCCTTGAACGTCTGCTCGAGCGCATACATCGACGGACTCTGTTCCCGTACCAGGATCCCGTCTGCACTCCACTGTCGCAGGCATTCCGCTGCTTCAGCGTATCTGTCCTTCTCCCTCCCCAGAATCAGCCTGATGATGTTGTACGGACTGTGGTCATACAACTTGTTCTGGTATTCAGGACCGATCACGTCATACGGGGGAGCGATCACGTCCGCGTGAGCAACCCTGTCCAGGTTGTAACGGAGAGCTTTGAATCCCTTGATCTCAGGCATAACTCAGTCTATTAAGTCTGTTCAGTCTGTACAGTCAATAAGATAGTCGGAAGTCCAAAAAACTTCCGCGTTCCGACTTCCGACTTCCGACTTCTTTCATCATCCTCTTCCCCTGTACCCCAACCTATCAAGCCATGTCTTCTTCTGTCTCCATTCCTCCCTTACCTTCACCTGGATCTCGAGGAAGACTGGTCTGCCGAGGAACTTCTCGATTTCTATTCTCGCTGTTGCCCCAATCCGTTTCAGCATAGCACCCTTCTTCCCTATGAGAATGCCACGCTGCGATGTTCTTTCAACATAGACCTCAGCCGCGATGAACGTCTTGCCTGTCTCCCTTTCCTTGAATTCGATGATTTCAACAGCAGTGGAATACGGAATCTCTTCCTTGCATTGAAGGAACACTTTCTCCCGAATAATTTCGGAGACAAGAAACCGTTCACTGTGGTCACTGACAACATCCAGCGGGTACAGAGGAGGATGCTCCGGGAGAACTGGCACGATTGACTTCAGGAGATTGTCTACGCCATCCCTCTTGAGAGCCGAGATTGGAAAGATTTCTCCGAAGAGTTTCTTCTCCGCATAGAAACCGATCATCGGCAGCAGGTCAAGTTTTTGGACACGGTCCACCTTATTGATGAGGAGAAAGGCGGGGGCCTTCGAACCTTTGATACGCTCAATAACGGGCTCCTGCAAGACCCAGGATTTAGTGGGAGAATCGGTTGAGTCGATCATGAACAGAAGAATATCGGCTTCATCCATGGCAAGTGCGACATTATCCATCATTCGCTCATGGAGGAGATACTTGGGTTTCAGGATTCCCGGTGTGTCAAGAAAAACAATCTGGCAGGAATCCGTGGAATAGATCCCGAGCAGTTTATGTCGTGTGGTTTGCGGTTTCGGTGTGACAATCGAAATCTTCTGCCCGAGAATCGTATTGAGCAGCGTCGATTTGCCGACATTGGGCAATCCAATGATTGTGACATAGCCGCATCGGAATCCTGTCGGCGATGGACGAAAAACCCCGTCACGTGAAAGGACGGGGTCATCCTGCTCCTGGTCCGGGCCGCCATGCGGCTTGTGATCAGAGTGCATCTTCCCCCGATTCGCCGGTTCTGACGCGGATGACATCCTCAACCGGATGGACGAAGATCTTCCCATCGCCCACCTGGCCTGTCTTTGCGGCCTTGATGATTGTATCGATGACCTTGTCAGCCATCTTGTCGGAAACGACCACCTCAATCTTCATCTTGGGGAGGAAGTCGATCTGATACTCGGAACCGCGGTAGAGTTCGGTGTGTCCCTTCTGCCGGCCATATCCTTTAACCTCGGTGAGCGTAAGTCCCCGGACACCGATCTCCGCCAGTGCCTCACGGACGTCGTCAATCCTGAACGGCCTTATGATTGCTTCAATTTTCTTCATGAAAAATTACCACGAAGACACAAAGGCACAAAGATGACTAAATCCGAAGCTCGAATATCGAAATTCGAAGGAATCTCCAATAATCGAAATGGATAAAGTCGAAAACCCAACAGCCGCCGGACTCTGCCGTCATAGCGATTGGTTTGGGAGATTTGGTCCTTCGAATTTGGACATTGTTTCGATTTTCGAGTTTCGTACTTACTCATCGAATCTCCATGATTTCGCATCTATCTGCCATGGCACTGCTTGTACTTCTTCCCGCTGCCGCATGGGCATGGATCGTTCCGCCCTACTTTCTCGTCAACATGGACCGGCTGGGGTTTTGCCGCGGGACGCGCCGGAGCGGCTGCCCGCTGTGGCTCCGGCCCTGTCGCCCCTGCCACTGGTTCCCGGTTCCCCTGAAAGCCCATACCGGC